>JBJOIV010000038.1:0-15999 GCA_046046955.1 Bacteroidota bacterium
TCCGTAGGCTTGATACATTCGGCGGCTTATGTGGGTGTATTGTGTTTTGCTTTGGCCATCTACTCTGTTCTACAACTGAAGGAAACCTTCGGTAAATCTCTAGACTACACCGAATAATGGCGCTAATCTCAAAGAAGAAGACCCTTTATCGGATTAATCAGCAGCTGCGCCGCTATTTGCATAAATACAATCGCGAGCACGTGATGAATATTAGTTATACGGATCTCTTGCGTTACGATAACGCGATTGTGCTGTATGATAAAAATGAGGTCGATACGCTTTGGGAGACGGTATTTTATTCTCCAGGCGATCAGGAGGAGGTATATGAGGCCTTAAAGCAGATCTATGCGGATTTAAAGACGGATGGTAACGAGGAGGTAATCAAGCACTTAGTGATCGACCGGGTGGATTATTGCACCTATGGGAATACGCATCCTTTCCGAATTCGGATTGTGAACCGGGTGAATGACAACTTTGATTATTTCTACATTAAAATTGCGGACGCATCTCGTGTCTATGGGCTGGAATTAGAGCATATTTTATCGCCAAACAGAATCAATTACGTCACCCACGAGAATACATTGGTCGAGGAGCATATCGCTGGAGTACCTGGAGATGCCTTTTTAAAGCAGGATTTAGAACAGGACTTAGAGTCGCCCATTCGTTTAGCGAAGGAGTTTGTGAAATTCAATGAACGCTGCTTGGTGCAATTATTGGGGGATATGCATAGCGCAAACTTTGTGGTGATTACGACACCGGATTTCGAAGAGATTTATTACCGCATTCGCCCGATTGACTTTGATCAGCAATGTTACGAAGGGAAGAAGACGGTGTATTTGCCGCAGTATTTTAAGCAAAATAATGCACTCATTGAGCTGGGAATGAAGTATATGACGCCGGAATCGGTTTGGCAATACCAAATCGAAGAACGATCGATGATCGCCTCTCGTCTCAAATCAGAGAGTCAACGCGTATATGATTTGATGGCGGTGATGTCCAAAGATGAAATAGCTCCTCCAGAGAATGTAGAGCAGTTAAAATCTGAGCTGGCAAAGCATTACGAGGACAATCGCTTCTTGAATTGCAAGACGATGGGGGAGATTGTTTGGCTGAGCCTAGAATTAGTGATGCGTCACTAATTATTTCTTAAAGATGGACCACATCATGAGTCCGTAACCCATCATATAGCAAAGGCCACCGATAGGTGCAATCGCTCCAAAGATGGACATATTCGTCAGACAGATCAGATACAGAGATCCAGGAAAAATAATGCTTCCCGCGAATTGAAAATAGGCGGCTGACTTTAGGTGCTTATTGCTGAAGTTCATCTGCCAAACCCCTAAAATCAAAAGAGCCATTCCGCCATACATCTGGTAGCGCGCAGCTGTCTCGAAAGTTTCTAACCGATTAATTTCACGCAAATAATCCTTCCACGCATGGGCACCAAAAGCGCCTAAGGCAATGGAAAGGCCTGCAATAAGTGAGCCGAAAAACAACGAGAATTTTTTCATGGTAGGGAGATAAAAAAAGGCCCTGTTTCCAAGGCCTTTCTTATTAAGATGCTAAAGAAACTTTTAAATCGTTCAGCTTCCGCTTGATCGAATCATCGATCTGTTGGTCACCTACTTTCAAAATGAATCCACCGATTAGGCTCTCATCAATTTGTTCGATTAATTCTACTTCTTTACCTGTGTAGTCTTTTACGATTTTAGCTACGGTGGCTTTCTGATCTGCTGTTAAGCTAGAAGCTGTTGTAACTGTCGCTTTTTGGATGCCTTTGTAATCCGTATACATCGAGATGAATTCTTTTGCTACGGCAGGAAGAATTTTCTCACGGTTCTTGTTCGTGATGATCACGAAGATACCGTAAGTTACTGGATTGAATTTATCCTTAAATAGCTTCGCTAGGATCGCTAATTTCGTATAATGCTTAATGATTGGGCTCTTTAGCGCTAACACTAATTCATAACTTCCTTCGCAAGTCTCTGCGAAATCGATCATATCCTTAGCCACAGCCTCTACCGCGTTCTTCTCGATCGCGAAGTCTAGCAGGGATTTAGCGTAACGGTGAGCTACAATTAATTCTGACATGGTCTATTCGATTAAGATAATTTAACGTCAGCCATCCACTCAGTTACTAATTTCTCCTGAGCTGCTTTGTCTTTTAATTGGCTTTTTAACACTTTCTCAGCTAAATCTAAAGAAAGAGTCGCTGCTTCCTTGCGGATTGCGGCTACTGCACTTGCTTTCTCTTGTTCGAATGCCACACGTGCTTTTTCGATTTCTTGGTTAGCGGCAGTTTGTGCATCTAACTTCGCTTGAGAGATCATCGCATCCGATGCTTCTTTCGCTTGTTTGATTAAAGCATCACGCTCAGCACGAGCTGAAGCGATTAATTGCTCGTTACCTGCTTTCAACTCGGCCATTTCAGTACGTGTTGTTTCAGATAATTTGATTGCCTCGTCGATCGATTGCTCGCGCTCAGCTAATGATTGAATGATCGGTTTCCAAGCAAATTTAGCCAAAAGGAAAAACAAGATTCCAAAGACAATAAGTTGCCAGAAGATAAGTCCAAAGTCTGGGGTGATTAACTCCATAGTATTTTTATTTAATATAAATCGTGTCAAAAAACGCAATTTGGCACCTAATGTAAACCAAATTGCGTTTTAAATGGGGTAGAATCTAATGCAAAGGCTAACCCTTTGGCGATTCTGATTGGTTTCTTATTTCAAAGTTACCAATAGACAAATTACAGCAGCGAATAACGCAACCGCCTCAACGAAGGCAGCAACGATCAACATCGCACCTTGAATTTTTCCAGACGCTTCTGGTTGGCGAGCGATAGCTTCCATTGCAGAACCACCGATACGACCGATACCGAAACCAGCTCCTAAAGCAGCTAAACCAGCACCAATACCTGCAAGACCAAGACCTACAGAAACTTCTAATAAAATCGATAAAATAGACATACGATTTGGGTTTATATAAAAAAATAATTTACAAATTAATGGTGATGCTCTTCTACCGCCGCTCCGATGTACGTCGAAACTAACATCGTAAAGATGAAGGCTTGAATGAAGGCAACAATTAGCTCAATTACGTTCATGAAAAGCGAGAAAGGAACTACTGCAAGACCTAAAGCCGCATTTTCAAAAATGAAAATCAAGGATACTAAACTTAATAAAATGATGTGACCCGCTGTAATGTTCGCGAACAAACGAACCATTAACGAGAAAGGCTTCATGAAAATACCTACGATTTCTACCGGAGTTAAGATCACTAACATCCACTTCGGAACACCTGGCATCGCGAAGATGTGCGTCCAATAGGTAGAACGGCCATTGAAGTTCGTCACGAAGAAGGCAATAATGGCTAATACTAAAGTTACTGCGATGTTACCAGTTAAGTTCGCACCTCCTGGAATCAAGCCTAACATGTTGTTAAACCAGATAAAGAAGAAGATCGTTAACAAATACGGCATGAAACGACGGTAGTGTTTCTCTCCGATATTGTTCTTAGCGATTTCATCACGCACGAAAATAATGATGGGCTCAAATAATGATTGTAAGCCTTTAGGTGCTCTGTGAGGGTTTTCTTTGTATTTCTTGCCGATACCGATGAAGATAGACAATAATAAAACTGCTGATAATAATAGAGAGGCTACGTTCTTCGTGATCGAGAAATCGTATACTTTTTCGCCATTCTCTGCGTGAATCTTACCATGCTCTAAAACGAATCCGTTGTAAGCGATTTCTTCGTGGTGTTCGTTCTTAAAGTTAGAAGACGAGAATACTTGTAAGCCTGCTGATTCGGTGTAAACGATACAAGGCAATGGCAAAGTAGCGTGGAAATGGCCAATCGTGAAGAAATGCCAATCATGCTCATCTGCAATGTGGTGTAGAATTAATTTACCTGGATCGAATTTTTCTGTTTTTGCTTCGTGAGCAGCAGGTGCAGTCGCGTGAGCAGCTGTGTCGTGTGATGCAGAATCGTGCGCAGAAACCGGTTCGTTTGCGAACACATTTAGGCTAATAAAGCTTAAGAAAAGCCCTAGTAGTATATTCGAAAAGTACATTTTTTGTGTTGAAGTCTTCACCTGCATCTGAAACATTAATCTTGCTATTTTCTAAAAACGTCGCAAGTTACGAAGCAAACCAAAAATTTCAAAATTTGTACTACATAAATAGAGTACAAAAAAGTTGCTGGCGAACAAGACCATATTTGGAGTGTGGATATAAGCGAAATATCCGATGAAAACGACGCTTAAAATAAATCGAATCGTGAGCGAAATCATCTGAAATGGGATGAATTTCTCTCCTTCGTTTTTTAAACCTAATTGCGCGAGGTTGAAGGTCAAGTAGGTTTGGAACAAAAGAAAAACAAAAATGAATTTTAGGTCTGGGTGCATATACGTTAGCACGCTAGTTTGCGCTAAACCATACAAAAGCCCCCCTAAAATCCCATAAAACAGCGCCATTTTTAACATAGGGCAAATATCGTCAGAAAGGAATTAATCGGCAAAGTTTTTGGAAAAAAGGGATTTCGGCTGTTACTTGCATCCTCAAATCAAAAAGCCTCGCTTGTTGATTTATAAAGAAGAAGGGAGAGACTAGGCTCAATGAACTTCTGGCAACCCGTCCGCGAATGTGGACCCCGGTGCTAATTCCTACCCCAGGCGGTGCCTGTTTAGGGAAATATAAACCATTTTGTGCATGCAAGCTGAGTTTCATCATTTTCATTCTGCGTCCCCATTTGCCCTTGAACTAGGGGGTGAATTGTCTGCTTTAGATTTAGCTTACCAAACTTGGGGCAAACTAAACGCCAAAAAAGACAACGTCGTTTGGATCTGCCACGCCTTTACCGGAAGTCACGATGTGGCAGAATGGTGGCAAGGACTGGTAGGGCCCGGAAAGTTGTTTAATCCGGAGAATAATCTTATCGTTTGTGTTAATATTTTAGGTTCACATTACGGTTCGTCTGGCCCACTAACGGTAGATCCGAGGACAGGAAAGCCGTATTTTCACTCCTTCCCGGATGTGACGATTCGGGATGTGGTCTCTAGTTTTGAGATTCTGCGCAAGGAATTAAAGATTACGAAGATCAAAACCTGCATCGGTGGTTCTTTAGGCGGCCAGCAAGCCGTTGAATGGGCGATTATGAATCCAGGTTTGATCGAAAATTTGATTTTAGTGGCAACTAACGCGGTTCATTCGCCTTGGGGAATCGCCTTTAATGAGTCCCAAAGAATGGCCATCGAAGTCGACCCTACTTGGAAAGAATCGCAGCCTAAGGCCGGCATAGAGGGGATGAAGGCCGCTCGTGCGACCGCTTTGATCTCGTATCGCAATTACGAAACGTACCAGATTACTCAAGCCAGAAAGGAAAATACCTATGGCTCTTCACTTCGCGCGGTTTCTTATCAACGCTACCAAGGTGAAAAATTAGCCCAACGCTTTAATGCTTATTCCTATTTTCAATTATCGAAGATGATGGATTCGCAGGATGTAGGTCGTAATAGAGGAGGTGCTGTGGCTGCTTTGAAACAAATTCAGTCGAAAACGCTGGTGATTGGTATTAAATCCGATGCTTTGTTTCCGATAGTAGAGCAAGAATTCTTAGCTAAGCATATTCCAGGAGCCTCTTTTCACGTCATCGATTCCCTGTATGGGCACGATGGATTCTTGATTGAAAGTGGATTGATGACCAAAGCCGTTCGATTGTGGCAAAAGTTACAACGCTTAGAAGTAAACCCGATGGCCGATTTCTTCCAGGCCTTAGAAGCTAAAATGGCAGCCCATGAAATTTCATAACAAAGTAGTTTGGATTACGGGCGCGTCGTCCGGAATCGGAGAGGCCTTAGCCTACTCTTTTGCGGCAGAAGGTGCTTTATTAGTTTTGTCCGCGCGTCGAGAGGAAGAATTGCAGCGGGTGGCAAAAGCCTGTGGGAATGCCTATGTACTTCCTTTTGACATGCTTTCTGTGGCAGAACATGCCGATCGCGTGCAGGATGTGATCAATACCTATGGCCGAATTGACTATTTAGTTTTAAATGCAGGCGTTTCCCAGCGTTCTTTTGTGAAAGACACGACATTCGATGTATATCGCCGTCTGTTTGAGGTGAATTTCTTTTCGATTGTTTCCTTGACTCAGGCTATTTTGCCAATCTTTAGCGCCCAAAAATCGGGAGTTTTCGTACCCATCGCCTCTGTGGCGGGTCGGATTTCGACTCCTCGCCGGGCTGCTTATGGGGCAACCAAGCATGCTTTGATTGGTTTCTTTGACTCTGTGCGGGCAGAGGTCTTCAATGACGGTATCCGCGTAACGACTATTTTGCCAGGCTATATCAAAACGAACATTTCTCTTCACGCGATGAACGAGAAAGGGGAGGCCTACGGTAAAATGGATCCGAATCAGGCCAAAGGCCTAGATCCCAACATCACCGCTCAAAAGATTCTTCAAGCCGTTCTAGCGGAGAAAAATGAATTCTTTGTCGGTGGATTCCTCGAAGGTTTTGGCCTTTTTGTGAAGCGTTTCTTTCCTGCGATTATGCCCTTTATGCTGCGTAAGATTAAGAATACGTAGTCTTTTTCTCACTAAAGAAGAACACGAAGAGTAGTAAAACAACCCCTGCAATCGCAGCTGGCACCATCCAAACTGATTGCCAATCCTTTATATCGTTGACTGTGTAATAGTCTAGAACGATCCCCGACAGTTTAGAGCCGATGCCCATCCCGATGCCGTAGGTCGCAAAGGTGATTAAACCCTGAGCAGAGTTCTTGATTTTTTCGCCCGCTTTTTGGTCTGTATAAATCTGCCCCGTCACAAAGAAGAAATCGTAGCATACCCCGTGCAGGATAATCCCGATGTACAAAATCCATTCGCTCGAGATCCCATCACCATATCCGAAACACAAGAAACGGATAATCCAGGCCACCAGACCCACTACGAGCATTTTCTTCACTCCTAATCTTGTGAAAGCAATGGGAATCAATAACATAAATATCACCTCGGAAGCTTGTCCTAAAGACATTTTATTCTCCACATTGCTCATGTGCGAATCCGTTAACGAAGGATTTGCCATCGCATAATAGAAGGACAAGGGGATGCAGATCAAAATAGAGGAGATAAAGAAGATCAAGAAGGAACGATCTTTAAACAATTTCAAGGCATCTAGCCCCAAAATCTGCGCCACTGACGCATTTTTGTCGCCTTTTGGAGGTGTATTCGGTAGGGTGAATGAGTAGATTCCTAACAAGAAGGAAGTGTACATCGCAATCTCAAATATGGCTACTTTGTCTCCCAAAGCATAAAATCCGATGATATTCGTCACCACGATCCACGCGATAGTACCCGTTACCCGAATGCTCGGAAATTCCTTCTCCGGATTCGACATTTGGTTCATTGCAATGGAATTCGATAAGGCCAAATTAGGCGCAAAACAAAGCGTATAAGCTAAAATATACCAGAAGAAGGCTTCTGGATCTCTTTCTAAACTCAAGAAGTACAGGATGACACCTCCCAAAATATTCAAAAAGCCCATTACTTTTTGGGCAGCAAAAAAGCGATCTGAAATCAAGCCCACGAAGAAAGGGGCAAAGATGGAGGCAATCGCAAAAGTCGTATAGGCATTGCCCACTTGATCGCCCGTAGCGTGTAAATTATCTAATAGGTACTTACTCATCTGTCCGTACCAGGCGCCCCATCCGAAGAACATCAGGAACATCATGGACATGAGTTGGAATTTTACGCTACTTTTCATCTTTTTTGAGGTTTAGAGTTACCAAAAATACAAATTTGTCAGATATTTAAAATTTTCTGAAAATATATTTTTTGGGCATTTTTCCTGTTTTGACATACCAATTTTCGGTTATTCTGCATTTTTTTTCAGACTTAGGTGTGTTTTTGAATCGCGTTTTTTCAAATAGTGCAAAAATCTCATTTTATCCCCTTAAAACACAACTTGTCTACATTCTTGAGCGAGGAGCTAATAATTTGATAATCAGTATTATTTATCGTTTTTTTGAGTGTTGAATAACATTCAGCGGAAAAAATATGTTCGGAATCTTATTAATATCAGCTCGGCCTACTGGCGAATTTCACGGATCGATGCCCTTGTTCTTGGGCGCGTTCACGTTGATTTCTGTGGTATTAATTGGTTTTGGATTGATTCTTTTCAAAAAGCGCAAACAGTGGATCCACAATTCGAAGATGACCTACGGCAAAATCGTGGAAATCTCGAAGCGTTATTCTCGCGATGACCACAGTGGTCGCTTTCCTATTTACTTCCCGATTGTATCCTACTATGTGAATGGTCTTGAATTTAGACGTGAGGCAGACAAAGGCTTAGCCAAAACCTGCGAAATTGGTCAAGAAATTCCCGTTCGCTATTTATCTGAGAATCCTTACGAGGCTTCTTTGGCAGAAAACACCGTACCCGGTTTAAATCCATCCATTTTCTTTGCGATGGGTATTTTGATGCTGGCCAGCGCCATCATCTTATTGGTACTTAAGTCTTAATTTCATTTTTCGACGTCTTTTTGTAATTTGGTCCAAAATCTAGGACTATGGAAACTCCCGTTAAAGAAAAAGAGGAATTTAGAAATTACGATCAAGGTGAAATTACTGCTGCCGTAAAAGAACACTACCGCAAAATGCGCTCTCGCCAAACATACGACTATGTTCAGCGCATGAAAGCAAAATACCTCACGTTCGAGCGTCCCATGGACCTTTGGGATATGATGGAGCGCCTAAACGTCCTTGTTGATGTTTCCGATCCAGATCTAAATCTCCCTAACATCATTCACTTGTTGCAATCTGCCGAAGGCATGCGCGCAGACAATCGTCCAGACTGGATGCAATTAGTGGGCCTAATTCACGACCTGGGTAAAGCCATGTACCTTTTCGGTTCTGACGAAGACGGAACTTCGCAAGCAGAACAATGGGGCTTAGTGGGCGACGTTTTTGTCGTAGGTTGCAAATTACCTGACTCCTGCGTTTACCCAGAGTTCAACGCCTTAAACCCTGACATGCAGGACCCTCGCTATAATACCGAATTAGGTATTTACGAAGCGGGTTGCGGTTTAGACAATATCCACTTAGCCTGGGGCCACGATGAATATTTATATCAAGTACTAAAGAATCACAAGGATAATCAAATCCCAGAAGCAGGAATGGCGATGATCCGTTACCATTCTTTCTACCCATGGCATTCCGGTGGAAGCTATAAAGCCTTATTGTGCGAAAAAGACGCGCAATACCTGGAATGGATTCGCGATTTCAATCAGTATGATTTGTATACCAAATCCCCGGCAGTCCCTAATTACGAGGAATTGAAGGAGTATTATAAGCCGATAGCGGAGAAATATCTTGGCAGTGGTCCTATATTTTGGTAAATGAAAAGACCCGAAGTCTCGTTGTTCCTAGCGAAAAGACTCGGCTTCGGGTCTTTTCATTTACCATAGACAAAAGGCCTCTTTTCCTCGATTCTGTTTACTGTATAAAACAAAATGCCCCTTGAAAACGGCGCGAGCACATGTTTTCCGCGGAGCCTGAACTATTTTATCAATAAGAATGGACTCTTTTTCTTATCTAATTGTTAATTGATGATCAAATTTGCCTATACCATTTTATATGTAAAAGATGTGGTTAAAACCATGGACTTTTATCAGCGCGCATTTGGCTTCAAGGAAAAAATGCGAGCACCCGATAATTCTTATGGAGAGGTGATGTCTGGAGAGACTACTCTTTCTTTCGCTACCCATACTTTAGCAAAATCGAATTTGAAAGATGGTTTTATAGAAAGTGATCTTTCGAACCAGCCATTTGGTATTGAAATTGGTTTTACTACGGAAGATGTTGAAGGAACATTAAAAAAAGCGGTTTCAGCAGGAGTGGTGCTTATGGAAGAACCTAAAATTAAGCCTTGGGGTCAAGTTGTGGCCTATGTTAGGGATTTGGATGGGTTTTTGATTGAGGTTTGTAGTCCTATGTAAAAAAAACTAAAATGCCCCTTGAAAATGGCGTTTAAAAATAATTGCTCCTAGAAAATGTTGTATCCAAATATTTTCCGCGGAGCAATTATTTTTATTCTCTTTCCCAGAGATTATATGTAGAGTCGTAGCCAAAAAAGCCACCCTACCTCAGAGATAATTTTTCTTCTCCCCGCTACAAAACATGTTAAAACAAAATGCCCCTTGAAAATGGCGCGAGCACATATTTTCTACGGGGCATTTTATTTTACTCTTTTTTACAGAGATCATTTACAGAGTCGTAGCCAAAAATATTTATGAAATAACATTTTAGGCTACGACTCTGTAAATTATCACCATCCATCATCCGCCTTCTTCACCACCGCCTTCTTCACCGGAGCTGCTGCTTTAGCTGGAGTAGTAGTCTTTCCACTAACTGCTTTAGCCCCCACACCACTCGCCACATTCACGTCCAAAGCAACTCGGCTGTAGACACGGCAAACGATTTTCCAATCGTCATTGATTTTAACTAAGCTTAATAAGTCGATGTATTTGAAATCATCAAATTTGAATTCAACGGTTGCTACGGCAGAAGTTCCCGCGTACGAATAATTCACTAGGTTTCCGGTTGCTTTTGCGCCACCTGTAGGCATCCCAGCGATGAATTTACGTAATGGGGTATCTACTAATTTACCTGTAGAGGCATTCAAATTTCGTAGAAGTGCGTTGCTCGCAAAGGCACGGCCTAAACTGGCAGTGTCACCTTTCGTGAAACCCTCCGTGTAAGCAGAAATGCTGGATTTAATTCCTTCATCCTCTGATTGGGCGAATGCGGAGAAGCCAATTAGGCAGCATAAGGCAAAAAGTACATTTTTCATGGTCTTTTAATTTAGTTTCCTCCTGAAGATTCTTGCTCAGCTGGGAGATTTTCTCCCTTTAAGAAATACTTTGCTTTTTCAGGATATAAAATGGATTGAACGATATTGACTTTGGATAAAGAATGATTTGCCATGTTTCCTAGGATGATGATGGCAGAATTGTCCTTCGAGTTATGCAGGTAATAGTTTTTAAACCCATGCCACCAGCCAGTGTGGTAAGTCAACCATTCACCATTTTCCAATTGCTTCAAGCGCCAGCCTAAGCCATAGTTTGTGGTTAACACTTTTGGTTTTGTGTGCTGAGGCGTGAATGCTTCGGCTAATGAACTGAGTTTGACTACGGTTTCAGAATTTAAGGCCTGGTCCCAAAGGAACATATCCTCCACCGTCGAATAAATTCCTTTATCTCCGGTCACTCCATCTAGATGATCGAATCCGACGACGGCTAGGCCGGAACGTTTGGGTTGATAGCCTGTGGCTGATTTTTTCAGTTGTTCTGGGCGTTGAGGATCATAAACGAAGGATTCATTCATGCCAGCAGGGGTGAAGATGTTCTCTTTCACATATTCTCTGAAACCTTTTCCGCTGATTCGCTCGACGATGTAGGCTAATAATATGTAGTTCGTGTTATTATAATGAAACTGGCGATTAGGGTGGTAATCGATGCCGGGTTTGATGCGGTTGAAAAGCTCCACGACTTTGGCATTCGTCAACGGCGCTTTTTTATCATAATACTTGTCTAAACAGTAAGCATAATTAGGAAGGCCAGATTTATGCGTTAATAAACTGCGAATCGTGATGCTGGAATCGTAAGGGAATCCGGGAATGTGTTGCTCTACGCGATCATCTAGCCTTAATTTCCCTTGTTCCATCAATTGTAAAATCGAAACGGCGGTAAATTGCTTGGAAACAGACGCTAATTGAAAGGGTGTTCGCGTGCTTAAAGGGTCTTTTGTAAAATTATTTGCAATGCCAAAGGCTCTCTTGTAAATCACCTTTCCATATTGTGCAATAAGAACGGTGCCATTGAATCCGGTTTTCTTTTGTAGCGTTTTAAAGAAAGTATCTAATTTAACGGCTTTTTGCTGCGCAATGCTGGGATTAAATAAACTGGCAATGCTATCATTTCTCTTTTCTACGGCGCTATTCTTGGTAAAAAGGTGGCCAGGAATGTTGTTGCAGGAGGCCATGCAAAATAAGGATGCCAAAATTCCAAGAGCTAAAGACCTGCGATTCATTTAATAATGCGAATTGAATTGATTAATTTTAAAGCAATTTAATCAGAAAAGGCTTTATTTCAAACCCCATGATCCAGCGGATTTTTGTTTTCTTTTTTCTGGTCTTGATACGTATCTATCAAGGGATGATTTCCCCTTTTCTGCCTAATTCCTGCCGTTACATTCCCACCTGTTCTTCGTATGCAAAAGAAGCTCTTCAGAAGCATGGTTTATTCGAAGGTTTGCGCTTGACAATCAAGCGAATTGCCAGCTGTCATCCTTGGGGAGGAAGTGGTCACGATCCCGTACCTTGATTCGAAAAGCAACAGTATAGCACTGTTCGAATTGTATTATTCTAATTTTAACCTAAATTATTTTTGGCATTAGATTACCGAAAAAAAACTGATTTTTTTTTCAAAAAATTTTCTATTGAAAAAATACAATCGATTCTGTGCTGTTTTCGATGTTTTAATGTGAATGGACCTAAGAAATAGGGGCTCTATTAATTATTAACTAACAATTAGATTATTTACAGATTCTGTCCTATACTGTGCTAGTTATCAAGAAAATCTAGATTAAGTACAATTTAATGGCCATAGGTCATCGATTCATTATCTAAATTCATTTTTTTATTCAATTTATTCTTACTTTTTTTGTGTCGGTTTTGAAATTACTCATACTATGTAAACGATTACATGAGGATTTCGAAAGGCTTCGGCCCATAGAATCTATGTCTTTATTATATAATAGGAATAAGAACAAGACCACAAGAATCATTAATCATTTTTAACCCTTAATTTTTCACTTATGATTCATTCTTACAAAAGAGTGGGTCGCCTTGTGCGATCAAGTGTAAGTAACCTAGGCTTCAAGCAAGCTTTTAGTGTTGCTGTGGCACTAGTAATTTCCTTGGGTGCTTTTGCTCAAGATGTGGTTTCAGGGAAAGTAACTGATGCTGCTGATGGCTCAGCTATTCCTGGAGTTTCTGTAACAGTTAAAGGTACTACAAAAGGTGCTCAAACTGACGTTAACGGTACTTACAAAGTAAACGCAGGAAGTGGAAGCACTTTAGTGTTTACATTCGTAGGTTATACTTCTAAAGAAGTGAAGGCTACAGGTTCTGTAGTTAATGTTGCATTATCTGCTGATAACAAGTCTCTAGAAGAGGTTGTCGTAGTAGGTTACGGTACGCAAAAGCGTAAAGAGATTTCTGGAACTGTAACAAGTTTAGGAGCTCGTGAATTCAACGCTGGTGTTGTTACTAACCCATTAGCTGCAGCTCAAGGTAAAGTAGCTGGTTTAGTAATCACTCAGTCTTCTGGTGATCCTAACGCTCGTCCAACTGTACGTTTACGTGGTACAGGTTCATTGAACGCAGGTTCTGAGCCATTATACGTAATCGACGGTGTGATTGGTGCTCCTATCGAAAACGTTGCTCCAGAAGATATCTTATCTATGGACGTGTTACGTGATGCATCTTCAGCAGCTATCTACGGTTCTCGTGGTGCTAACGGTGTTATCTTGATCAACACAAAACGTGGTAAGTCTGGTGCTCCTACAGTTGATTATTCAGCTTACGTAGGTGCTGAGACTATCTCACAACGTCCAGAATTATTAAATGCTGCTGAATTCCGCGCTGCTGCTGCGAAATACAAGCAAACATTTGATGATAATGGTGCTAACACTGATTGGTTAGATGTAATTACACGTACTGCGGTTTCTCAAAACCATAACGTAGGTGTTTCTGGTGGTTCTGAGAACTTATCATACCGTGCTTCAGTAGGTTATTTAGACCAAACTGGTACATTAATCGGTTCAGGTAAAGATCGTTTAACTGGTCGTTTAAACTTAGATGCGAAAGCATTAGACGGTAAATTGATGATGAAATTCAACATGTCTGCTATGCAAACAAACGGAACTTTCTCTGATAACCGTGCGGTAGGTTTTGCAATGAACATGCGTCCAACTGATCCAGTTTACGCTGCAAACGGAAACTATTTCCAATTGCCAGGTACATTCGCTAACTTCAACCCATTAGCTGCTTTAGAGAAGAAGTCTAACACACAACGTTTACAAGATTTCTTATTCAATGCTTCAGCTGGTTACACGATCTTAGACGGTTTAGTATTCAACGTATCAGGTACTTTACGTACTCAAAACGCGAATAACTCTTATTTCGCTGCAACTACTCCAGGTAACTTATTATCTACTGTAGGTGGTAACTCTGCATCTCGTTCATTGAACTCAGTTACAGATAAGCAATTAGAAGCTACTTTAAACTGGACTAAGAAATTATCTGATGTGTCTACTTTGACTTTATTAGGTGGTTACACTTACCAACAAGTAGTTAACGATGGATTCGGTGCTTCAAACAACAACTTCTTAACAGATGCGTTTGGTGCTGATAACATCGGTTCTGGTTTAGGTATTCGTACGAACCCATCTTTATTATATTCTTACAAGAATGAATACAAGTTGGTTTCTTTCTTAGCTCGTGCTCAATACTCGTTAATGAACAAGTATTTCGCTACAGTTAACATGCGTCGTGACGGTTCTACTAAATTCGGAGATAACAACAAGTGGGGTTTATTCCCTTCAGTTTCTGTGGGTTGGTCATTATCTGAAGAAGCTTTCTTAAAAGGAAATACTACAATCGACAACTTGAAGCTACGTGTTTCTTGGGGTAGAACTGGTAACTCAGAAGGTATCCGTCCATTATTATCTAAATCATTCTATGGCCCATCTGGATCATACTATGATGGATCTGCTGATGACTTCTTACCAGCATATGCTATCCAATCTAACCCGAATCCTAACTTGAAGTGGGAGATCAACGAAAACTACGGTTTTGGTATTGACTACTCTATCTTAAAAGGTAAGTTAACTGGTTCGATTGACTGGTATACTCGTCAAACAAAAGATTTATTATACACAGTTAATGCTCCACAAGAGAAAGGATATGTATATCCAACTATCTTAGCGAACATTGGTTCGATGCAAAACCGTGGTATTGAGATTACTGCTTCTTACCAATGGTTAGATACTCAAGATTGGTCAATTAGCTCTACATTAGCTGGTTCATTCAACCAAAACGAATTGATTTCATTGAAAAATGATGAGTTCGCTGCAGCTGACCAAGTATTCTTATCTACTACTTTAGGTAGCTTCATCCGTGGTACATCAGCTGTAAACTTCTCAGTTTTACAAGCTGGTCAACCAGTAGGTGTATTCTACGGAGCTAAGATTGCTAAAATCGAGAATGGTCGTTATGTATTCCAAGACCTTAACGGTGATGGTACTGTTGATCCTAACGCGAAAGATCGTACTTACTTAGGTGATCCTAACCCTAAATTTGTTGCAGGTTTAACTACTAACGTACGTTACAAAGCGTTTGACTTACAATTCCAATTCACTGGAAACGCTGGTGCGAAAATCGTAAACACAAACAACTTGTTGTTAGGTCGTCAAGATGGTCGTATTGCTGAGTCTAATGCATTGAAATCTGCTTTAACGTCTATCATCAATGATGAGCGTACAATCCCTATGGATTATTACGTAGAGTCAGGAGATCACATTCGTTTAAACAACGCTTCATTGGGTTATACTTTACCAGTTAAAGGTGTATTCAAAAGAGCTCGTATTTATGTAGCGGGTAACAACTTATTGTTGTTCACTAACTACTCAGGTGTAGATCCAGAAGTTAGCCAAAACTTAGCTATCGGTTCTGCTGCTCCAGGTATTGACGTTCGTGAGACATACTACAAGACTCGTGCATTTACTGCGGGAATTAACTTGTCTTTCTAAACAAAATACCCACACTATTAGTTATTTAACTTAATTAATAAAATAATTAAAAAAATGAAAAAATATATCTATAAAGTACTTTCAGTAGGTGTTTTCGCTTCGTTAGCCCTATCGTCTTGTACAGATTTAACT
>JBJOIV010000039.1:0-15872 GCA_046046955.1 Bacteroidota bacterium
TGGCATCACCGCGACGATGGTAGGATTAAGCAATGTGAACAATACAACGGATCTAGCTAAGCCCATTAGCATTTCCACTCAAACCGCTTTGGATTTAAAAGCAAGTATTGCTTCATTAGATTTAAAAGCAAATTTGACGGATTTAGCTACAAAAGCTGATATAACCGCTGTGAATCTAAAATCACCAATAGCTTCACCCACTTTTACAGGCACTGTTTCAGGAATATCTGCAACAATGGTCGGATTAAGTAATGTGAATAATACGTCTGATGCGAATAAACCCATAAGTACCGCCACACAAACTGCGTTAGATTTAAAGGCAAATTCAACTGATTTAGTGGCTGGTTTAGCCACAAAAGCGGGGACAGCCTCTCCTACTTTCACTGGAATTGTATCTGGAATTACAGCAAGCATGGTGGGATTAGGTAATATTAATAATACTTCGGATGCCAATAAACCAGTCAGTACGGCGGTTCAAACAGCCTTGGATTTAAAAGGTTCGGTTAAAAGAGTAAATGGAGTAACTCCTGATGTAAATGGGGATATTGCCATTTCTCTAGGAAGAAACTATACAGGATTGTATAATAATGGTAACATAAGTATCAGTGGTACACCTGTAGGAGGTGATATTTTTATCGTCTCCTCTGATCCAGTTGGCGCAAATAATGGTAGAACTTTTATTTATGTCAGTCCAAACTGGAATGAAATCACAAATAATATCGGAACGACTGATGCACGTTATGTCCAATTAGCCGGAAGCACACTTCAAGGAAACTTAGTTTTTCCTACTGGAAAAAAAATAACATTAACTGACCAGCCCAGTCTATCTACTGATGCAGCAAATATGGCTTATGTAGACGCCTCAAAAACAATAGACGCAACCTCACTTGTCAATGGAAAAATTAGACTAGCAGGAGATCTAACAGGTACAGCCTCTAATCCAGAAATAGCGAACGCCGCTATTACTGATGCTAAAGTAGCCAACGGCATCAGCCCAACGAAAGTGGGGCTAGGTAATGTTAACAATACGAGCGATTTATTAAAACCTATCAGTACCGCGACTCAGGTTGCTTTAGATGCAAAAGCAAGTAATACTGCTTTATCCTTAAAAGCGCCTATTGACTCCCCCACCTTCACAGGGACTATCTCAGGGATTACGAAAACCATGGTGGGTTTAGGAAACATAGACAATACAACAGATTTATTAAAACCCGTTTCTAATGCTACACAATCAGCCCTAGACCTAAAAGCAACCATAACTGCGCTTAATTTAAAAGCCAATTCTACAGACTTAGCTTTGAAAGCTGATATCACAGATTTAAATCTGAAGGCACCCATTGCCTCCCCTACCTTTACAGGAACGGTGGCAGGGGTCACAAAAGCTATGGTAGGATTAGCTAATGTAGATAATACAACAGATCTATTAAAACCGATCTCATCTGCTACTCAGACTGCGTTAAATCTAAAAGTTAGTTTGACCGGTATTGAAACATTAACAAATAAAACCTTGACTTCCCCTGTATTCACAAGTCCTACCTTAGGAACACCGGCATCCGGCGTGGCAACGAATCTAACTGGCTTGCCTTTATCCTCTGGAGTAACAGGTATTTTACCCGTTTCGAATGGTGGTACAGGAGTTAATACCCTAAGTGGATTAGTAAAAGGGAATGGAAGTTCGGCCATGACAGTCGCCATTAATGGAACTGATTTTAGCCTAGTTAGAGAGGTGAGCGATGAATATACGGCTACTGTAGGCCAAACCGTTTTCGCTCTAACCCAAACAAAATCGGCGAACACACTCATGAGACTCTATATCAACGGTGTCAGAATTTCTAAAACAGCTTTCAGCTTATCAGGAACCACGTTTACCTACCTACCCGCTAATAACGAAACATATACCTTAATTTCAGGAGATCGTATCCAAATTGACTATTACTATTAATCCCATGAAAAGCTCCTTATTGTTAATTTTCATGCCCTTCCTAGTTTTCAGTCAATTGACGAAGTCTGGATTTCGTCAAACTAACCCCAACATTTATGTGGATTTTAGTGGGGAAATTGGAAGTGGAAAGGGATTAGAACGTTTTGGAAAAAAAACACTTTCTTTTGTCTGTGGAAATGCACTTACGATTGTTCATACCACAACTAATGGAGTTGCTCCCGTAAATAAAACGGTTATCTATGGTACCGTAAAATCATCTTTAAGTGGGTCGGAAAAATGTTGGATTACCCAAAACTTAGGTTCAACAAATCAAGCCACTTCAGAAACAGATGCCACTGAGGCAGCGGCAGGATGGTATTGGCAATTCAATAAGAAAAAAGGATACAGAAATAATGGCGTGTCCACTTCCCCTACATTCCCCTCTACGAATACAAACACGGAGACTTTGAATTGGGGAGCAACAACTGATCCCTGTACTTTGGAATTAGGTGTGGGATGGAGAATACCTACTGTAACAGAGTGGACCGCCGTCAACAATGCAAATTTGAGAGCCCAAGCATTCGCAGGTGTATTAAAAATGCACGCTGCCGGCTATTTAAGCACAGGAAGCAGTAGCTCATTATTGAATCGGGGATCACAATTCTTTTATTGGAGTTCCACTCATAGCGACGTTACCTACGCGAAAGGCTTGGTCATTTATACGACTTCAACTTACAACCAAATATCCAATAATGATAAGGATGCAGGGCTTTCTGTACGTTGTATACGAGATTAAAAAAAGGTGTTTCATCTGGTTAATCCTACTATCCTATTCTGGATTTTGTCAAGGCAAATCAGTGGGCTTTCCCGATTTCAAACAGTCTAACCAGAAAAAATTATCCATCGAAACGGTCATCTCTCGAATCAGAGAAACAAGACTAAATGACTCTTTACATTATGGAGATGCGCTTGATTTTTATTATCCTAAAATCGCAGCCACAGGCAAAAACGATTGGATTGAAAAATTAGCTGAATTCAGTTTAGATCCAGATTGCCCCGCGAAGTTTAAACAAAAAATAAACGCCCACATTGAGTCTATTAGAACACTACAAATTGGAGAAATGGCTCCGGATTTCATAGTAGACAAATTTCAATTAAGTCATTTTCATCCCGAGACAAAACAAATTTTAATCTTGTTTTATAGTCCATCTTGTTTCCACTGCACTGAATTATTAATTGATTTAATTCCCTATATCAAGTCGCAAAAACTACCTGTAATTGCGGTGCAAATAGATAATGATACAAATCCCTGGGTTTTCCCTATCGAATGGATACAGATTAAGGCTACTGAAAAAATAAAGCAGGCTTACGGAGTGTTTTCAACTCCGAGTCTCTATTTATTGAATAATAAAAGTCGCAAAATCAGTGGCCTGCCTGAAAATATGGAACAACTAAAAGGTCTGGAACCTTTGTTCTAGAAAGAAAATGAATGAGCCCCTCCATTTATGTTTCTTTTTTAGGTAAATTACCTTAATGAAACACTTAGTCTTATTTGCCTTAGGGATCCTCGTAATTTCATGTGGGAAAAAGCAAGAAACTAGTCTTCCCAATTTAGGTCCCATTACAGAATCAGTTTATGCCTCTGGTGTACTTAAATCAGCTGATCAATACCAAGCATATGTCACCGTTAATGGAATAATTAGCCAGTTACTCGTAAAGGAAGGAGATTCAGTGCAGGTAGGGACTCCATTAGTTGCCATCACCAACGAGACACAACGTTTTGCTGCAGAAAATGCGAACATTGCGGCTAATTTCAATGATTTCTCCGCTAATTCCGGGAAATTAGATGAGGCAAAATTAGTCATTGAATCCGCTAAGAATAAATTCCGCGTAGACTCTTCGCTATACTTCCGCCAAAAAAATCTTTGGGATCAACAAATAGGAACGAAAGTAGATTTCGAATTAAAAGAATTAGCCTTCCAAACGTCTAAATCTAACTATTTGGCAGCTATTCAACGCTACAAAGAATTAAAGAGAAGTTTAGAATTCAGCTCAGCTCAATCAAAAAAGAATTTACAGATTTCTAGAAATCAAGCGCTAGATTTCATTCTACGTTCAAAAACAAATGGAATCGTTTATAGTCTCTTGAAAACGATTGGGGAAATCGTTAGTCCACAAACCCCTATTGCGGTGATTGGAAATTACCAGGACTTTGTTTTGGAACTACAGGTAGATGAGAATGACATATTACGCGTTCAAAATGGCCAAAAGGTGATTTTAACCTTAGATAGCTATAAGAATCAGGCATTTGAGGCGAAAGTCACGAAAATCTCAGAGATTATGAATGAGCGCAGTAAGACATTCTTAGTTGAAGCAAAATTCACTAAGGCTCCGCCTAAACTATTCCCCAATATTACTTTTGAGGCTAATATTTTATTAAGCAAAAAAGAAAATGCACTACTAATACCTCGGAATTTTTTAAAACAAGACTCAATCGTGACCTTAGCATCGGGTGAAGAAAGAGTTGTGAAGGTGGGATTGAGGGATTTTCAAAAAGCAGAGATTCTATCTGGTCTTAAAGCCACAGATGAAATAGTAAAGCCTAACTAATGAAATTCAAACTCGTTTATCAGGTCGCATTCTCCCTATTGATTGCCCGGTGGAAGCAGACGTTAGTCGCGGCTATCGGTGTGACCATTAGTATTACGATGTTTGTCACTGTCCTTAGTTTCATGTCAGGATTAAATGACATGCTAGACGGCTTAATTACGAACAGAACCGCACACGTTCGCATCTATAAAGAAATTCAAATTTCGGAAAAACAGCCAGCAGATTTTGTAAATCAAAACGGTCACAACTTCGTTTCCTCCATTAAACCAAAGAATGAGTTACTAGGCATCAATAATAGTAAGGTCATCCTATCTTCTCTTCAAAAAGATGAGCGCGTTCTAGGGGTTGCTCCTAAAATAAGTGCTCAGGTTTTTTATAATGTGGGGGCGGTAGATTTGACGGGATCTATTTTTGGGGTTGATCCAGTGGAAGAAAATCGACTTTTTAAGTTTAGCGATTATGTTACTACTGGAAACTATATTGACCTGAAGAATATCCCCAACAGTATCATTTTAGGAAAAGGTGTAGCCACTAAAATGATGGCTAATCTGGGTGATGTCATTCAAATCACCACGAGCAAGGGTGATCAAGTGGCACTAAGAGTGGTGGGTATTTTTCAATCAGGAATTCAGGATTTGGATAATGTCCAAAGTTATTGCTCGCTGTCTACCACCCAGAAAATTTTAGGCAAGCCCAGCAATTACATCACAGACATTCAAGTTAAATTAAAGGATATACTTTGGGCGCCCGAGGTAGCCAAAGAGTATAAAAAGGTGTATGAATTAAATGCCGTTGATATACAAACTGCAAATTCGCAATTCGAAACGGGAAGTTCGGTCAGAACGCTTATTTCTTATGCCGTTGGCATTACCTTGTTATTAGTTGCCGGTTTTGGCATTTATAACATCCTGAATATGATGATCTATGAAAAAATGGATTCCATTGCCATCCTAAAAGCGGTAGGGTTTTCAGGAAAAGATGTCAATAAAATATTCATTTCTATTGCATTAAGCATCGGCATTTTTGGAGGAGTGGTGGGATTATTGCTCGGCTTTGGGTTAACCTCCATTATCGACCAGATTCCATTCAACACCGAATCATTACCTACGATCAAAACCTACCCGATTAATTATAACCCTAAATTCTATTTAATCGGCGGAACTTTTGCCATCGTCACCACCTATTTTGCAGGATTCTTCCCATCACGTAAGGCTAGTGGTATTGACCCGGTCATCATCATTAGAGGAAAATAATATGAATAAGGTCGTATTAGAAGCAAAAGAGATATCAAAATACTTTCACGATCCTGTGACAGTGAAGATTTTAGATAAAGTTAGCTTCCAGCTTAATCAAAGCGAATTTGTTTCTGTCATCGGTCGGTCAGGTTGTGGTAAATCTACCCTGCTCTACATTCTATCCACCATGGATACAGATTACGAAGGAGATCTATTGATTGATGGAGAATCGATGCGTGATAAAAAAGAAGGAGAGCTAGCCATCGTCAGAAATGAAAAAATAGGTTTCGTATTTCAATTCCACTACTTATTAAACGAATTCTCGGTCCTAAAAAACGTCATGCTCCCTGGCTTGAAACTCGGGAAGTACTCAGAAAAAGAGATTGAGCACAGAGCATACGAAAAGCTGAAAATTTTAGGGATTGAAAATGAAGCTTTAAAAGACCCGAATCAACTCTCAGGTGGACAAAAGCAGCGCGTTGCCATTGCAAGAGCACTCATCAATGACCCCTTATTAATTATGGGTGATGAACCCACTGGAAACTTGGATAAGAAAAACTCCGAAATCGTATTTAATATATTCCAAGAGTTAGCCGAAGAGTATAAACAAACCTTATTAATCGTTACACACGATAATGAATTCGCGGCAAAAACGACTCGTATCATCGAGATGGAAGACGGCCATATCAAATAAAAAAAGGAGCAAAGGGTCAATAACCCTCGCTCCCTGCATTCATCTGTTCTATTATTATTTCTAGTGGTTAGGCGGTATCAGATTCGCTTAAACAATAATAGGGATTTAGTAGGGAGCCTGGAAATTAATTCCCCTTTGTATGTTCCATTTTCGAAATACCGAACAAAGTGATTGAAAAAACAGTCAAATCACCACTATAACTTGCTTTTTCTTTCTGCATAAGCAGAGGGGGACTCCCCCACTATTTCTTTGAAGTTGACGAAAAAAGTCGTTCTGGACTGGAAACCAGATTCAAAACCAATGGCTTCTAAGGTGTGCACTTTATCTTTCCCCGCATCGATCAATTCTTTTGCATACCGAATTCGCCAGCGCATGCGCTGCTCCAGAAAATTAGATTGCTGTGTTTTTCTGAAATAAAAATTAAAATGGTGAACCGGAATATCTAAGGCAGACGATAGTTGTGCGAGAGAAAAAGAAGTCTTCAAAAAGGGTTTGTATTCCTCTAAATACAAATCCAATTTAGTTTCAATTTCAATTAATTTTTCAGGAGATAATTCATAATGAGGTATTTTCAATTTCGCTTCTCTTTCCTCAATAATATAGGGTTCATACAAGAACTCCGGAAAGTAGAAAACACTAAGCGAGAAAACCAAGTAAGAACCCAAGCCCAAGTAATTCCAAGGGGTATTCCCTTGGTAGGTTAACTTATAGTGCTCAAGATGGGGAACGATTAAAAAGAAATAGACCAAAAAGAGGACCAATAATACCTGAAGCACGAGGAAACCTGGAATCCAAAAATGCAATATGAAATTTTTAGGCCTTTCAGGTCGATTAAGCAGGTATAATCGGGCACTATAAAAAATATAGCCACTGCTTAAAATAAGTTTGACGTAAAAATGAAAACGAGTGGACAGAAGGAATCCGAATTGTTGCTGAACTAATTCATGTACATCAAATTTAACTAATTCAGCTACCTCTACTTTATGAGCGAAAGAGGTAAAAGCATAAGGTAACATGTCTACTAATTGGATTGCAAAAGGGAGTAAATGAAACCAATCGTATCCGGAAAAATGTACTTTAACCTTTAACATCGCCCGGACATACAAGTAGGCCAAGGGATACAACAAATAATAAAACGCGTCGAAATTACCTAGAAGAACGGCAACGACCTCTACATGCCATTCGATAAAAAGACAGTAATGCAATAAGGTAAATAAGCCAAAAAAGAGAAAATAGAAAAATAGGAATCGCTTCGGACTTTTGAAGAAAGCCCCAGTCGATTTAAAGAATAAAAGCAAGAGAATGAAAAAGCTCATGAACACCGCAAGCGTGTGCCCCAACTTATAAATTTCGTGCATTAAATGGTTAGGTATGAGTGGTTAAAGGTATTCTAACGAATGTACAAAAATACCCCCACAATCAATCAACCCGCCAAGTTTTTAATCAGTGGTATTTTTCGCAAAATCCAGACAATGGAACCCGAAATTAATAGACAGGCCAGAGCAGTCAATGGCACGGCAATGCTGGGATGAAGCATTTCACCGTAAATACCTGCTTTGGCAAGATAAAACAACACAATGATATGAATTAGGTAGATACCATAACTGTGCGAACTCACCCAGTCCCGAAATGGCTTCAGGAAATTAATATCAAGGTTTTGATATTTAAAAGTCAAGAACACTCCTACCGTAGCGAGGACCACACTAGGGGAAAAATTCGCATACAACAAGCCATAAAACTTACCGCTAGCCGCCGTAAAGAAATAGGATCCCACCATGGTCCACAAAGTCCCCACAAGGAAAATCAACAAGGCCTTCCATTTAATACCAGCACTAAATTCTTTCGTACTTAAATAGTAGCCAAGCACTAAATAACCCACATAACCCGTAAAATCGGTTAGAGCTACAGGCAATTTTAGATAAGGAAAGTGGGGATTATTGAACAAAATAGTCAGTCCCCAGACGCCTAAAAAATACTGAATATGGGACTCTGGAGCCGATCGAATCCAACGACCAATGATGGGAATAAATAGATAGATCCCAATAATCATGTAGATATACCAAAAATGGTACGAAGCTCCATTAAAATATTGCTCTCCTAACCACGTTAATCCATCCGAAAATCCGAAAGATTTACCTCTCAGCCGAACCTGCCAATTAAAAATGGTGAAAATCAGGTTGTAGAAGAGAAAAGGCATAACAATGCGCTGAAAACTTTTCTTCAAAAAAGGGCCTATCGGCTCTTCTCTAGGCAATAGCAAGGCACCTGACAACATGACAAAAATGGGCACCACATAGCGGTACCCACCATTGTATAAATTTGCAATCCACCAATGATCTGCTGGCACTTTCGTAAATCGGAATAAAATGGTCGCAGAGGCATGAATTAAAATCACCCCAATGGTCGCATTCACCCGAAGATTATCTAGCCAGCTTATTTTCATTAGCTAAATGGTTGTTTGTAATGACGCTTTTTAGTGGCTGCATAAATCGCATTCGCGATAGAACCTCCCGTAGGTGGTAAAGCTGGTTCACCTAATCCAGTAGGTGCAATTCCATTATTCACGAAATGTGCATCAATCACCGGAACTTCATTTCCCCGAATCATGCGGTAGGTATTGAAGTTATTTGGGCTGGCCACTCCAGCTTGGAAATTTAATTTGGCAAACATCGCGTGGCCCATACCATCAATGATGGCGCCTTTTACCTGGTTTTCAGCTCCACTTAAGTTAACTACTTCGCCACAATCCGTCACAGCAGTCACCTTCGTTACTTTGGGTTTTCCATTCTCCACTTTAACTTCTGCAACTTGAGCCACATAAGATAAGTGTGAATAATAGACGCTGAAACCTTGGTGAACACCTGGCTTTTTCTTCCATTGTGACTTCTCAGCTACTTGTTTAATCACCTCTTCAAATCGAGCAGGCTCATAGGTGATTTTACCAACTGGTTTCGTTTTAACTCTCTCTAAAAGCGCTAAACGCATCTGAATCGGATCCTTTCCTGCTGCCTCAGCTACCTCATCTAAAAAGGCTTGTTCAGCAAAACCTAAGAAATTCGTGATCGGTGCGCGCCATGGACCAGTGGTGACGGCGGATTTTTGGTCGATGGATTCGATCAATACGTTTTCGATCGCCCCTACTGGGAAATTGTCTTGGCGCGTAGAATTACCTGCATTTAAGCCTACGCCACGCAAATAAAATGCCACGATATTGCCTGAAGCATCAATACCTGCTTTGAAATGATAGCGAACAGCCGGGCGGTAAGTACCTCCGGTCATATCATCCTCGCGCGTCCACATCACTAAAACAGGTTTCTTGATGATACTCGATAGCTCTGCAGCCTCTAACACAAAATCATTACTTAAGCGACGGCCGAAGCCCCCACCCATTTTGGAAATCTCTACCTGAATTTTATCAGATGGAATTTTTAACAAATCTGAAACTGCTTTTTGGGCAGGTTGTGGTACCTGGGTAGGTCCAGCTAAGAGCACGGAGTCTGACTTAACATCCGCGAAGAAATTCATCGGTTCCATCGGACTATGCGAGATGAAGGGACATTCATATGTCGCTTCAATTACTTTAGTCGCTGTGGCGATCGCTGCTGTAAAGTCGCCATCCATTCGCATCACTTGCGCCTTGTCGGACTTCATACCTTCGTCAAACCATTTTTGGTGCGTTTCTGTGCTTTCCAAAGGAGCATCAGAACTGTAATCACATCGCAGACTAGCGCGAGCCTGCAAAATAGCGTAGGTATTCTCCCCTACGATAGCCACTTTATTTTTAAAGGAAACGACGTCGATAATGCCCGGCATTTTCTTCACATCGTCTGCCGAGAAAGATTTCAACATAGCACCAAAAGGAGGACGCACGATTTGCGCAAACACCATCCCTGGCTTTCTAATGTCTATTCCGAAAAGAGGTTTACCCGTAATGACATTTTTATTGTCTACCCCTTTCACACGAGATCCAATGATTTTATAGTCCTTGCGATCCTTGTAAGTAACTTCTGTTGGTACAGGTAATTTAGCAGCAGCTTCGGCTAATGAACCATACGTCGCTTTTTGGCCTGCAGGTCCTAAGACAACTCCTTTTGCTGTTTTGCAAGTACTTACATCCACCTTCCATTGATCTGCAGCAGCCTGCATCATCATCTTACGAACCGTTGCACCCGCTTTTCTTAGACGCTCCCAAGAATGTTTCAAGGCACCACTTCCACCAGTCAACTGGCGTTCAAAAAGTTTCGTATCTAAATTTGCTTGCTCCACTTGCACCTGAGCCCAATCTACGTCCAATTCTTCTGCTACTACGACTGGAAATGCGGTTTTAATTCCTTGACCAATTTCTGGGTTTGGGGAATATAGAATCACTTTTCCTAAGCTATCAATCGAGAGAAAGGCGTTAAAACGACCCGCAGATCCAACCACTTCCATGGCCGAGGCATCCGCTGAAAACCAATCGAAACCTAAGGTAAATACGCCCGTAAATAGGGCGGTTTTTTGTAAAAAATCTCTTCTGGACGTTTTCATTTCTTGATCTTTTTAGAGGCTAATTTTACGGCTTCTTGAATACGGTGATAGGTTCCACAACGGCAAATATTACCAGACATTCCATCGATAATTTCTTGATCTGTCGGGTGTGGATTATTTTTCAAAAGTCCAGCTGCGGTCATGATTTGACCGGCTTGACAATAGCCACATTGTGGTACATCTAACTCATCCCAAGCTTGTTGCACCGGATGTTTTCCGGCCGGATCCAAACCTTCAATCGTCGTTATTTGCGCATTGGATACAGCTGAAATAGGTAGAACACAGGAACGCATCGGTTCCCCGTTTACCCAAACCGTACAAGCACCGCATTGCGCAATACCACATCCGTATTTTGTCCCTAATAAAGACAAATGATCTCTTAATGCCCACAATAAGGGGGTATTAGGATCGATATCCAGAGATACCTTTTTCTTGTTAACCGTGCAATTAATCGCCATAGTCTTATTTTTTCTTAGTCAATTCTTTAATTCGTAGGTTTCTAAATTTCAGAGGTGAACCATGTCCTAAAAACCCAATATGTCCCGTTTTGTTTAGCAAACCTGGATGCTCTTTGTGATCTGCCGTACCCTCTTTCGTGGCCAAAGCAATATCACCATCTAAAATCACTTCTCCATTTAAAATCACTTTGATTTTATTTCCCTGCGCAATCACTTCCTCCTCATTCCACTCCCCTACTGGTTTTAAAAAACCTTGTTTGGCCGGAATGATTCCATACACAGAACCATGGTATTGATATGGTTGCAATTTAGCATATATAGGAGCAGTATTATCTAAAATCTGTAATTCCATTCCCACATATGCCGCATCCCCTTCTAGAGGAGCGCGAATGCCTAGGCCATTATTAGCGCCCGGAGTTAGTTGAAAATCGAACTTTAAATGGAAGTCGCCGTATTCTTTTTTGGTGTATAAATTACCCTTACCTCCTCGCTTCGGATCAATCACTAATTCTCCATTCATAGGGAAATAATCCGTCGTATTACCGGTCCAATTAAATAAAGACGAACCATCAAATAAAGCGGTAAAGTCTGCCTCAGGTGCCACATAAGGTGCATCCGGCTTTAATTCCTTCACATAAATATTGCGGTAAATGATGTGGTTTCCATGGGCCTGTAGCTCAATCGCATCCTTCACGAAAATAGGAATTTTGCGGTCCCAATAGTTTTCTAGAATCGCTTGATCCACCACTAATTCTCCGTTCAAATACACGGTAACGCGTTCTCCTTTCATAATGATACGGAACGTATTCCATTCATTAACAGGGTTATCGGCCACTTTCAGTGGATTACGAGGGTTGATTTGATTATTATATAATCCTCCTGAACCTACCTGAGCACCTACTCTCGTAAGAGCTGTATCCCAAATCTGTACCTGTGGAGACCCTCTCAAATAAATGCCTGCATCCCCTTCTTTCTCAATCTTCCAATCTACATACATTTCGAAGTCTTGGTAGTCTTTCACCGAACATAAATTATCGCCATGTCCCGTGAAATGCAATTCCTCGCCTTTCGCCTCCCAGCCTTCCTGCATTATTTTATCTGCTTTTACCTGCAATAAGGCTAACGTATCCGCTGGCATCAATCTGCGCTTCACTGGATTAGCGACCAAACCTTTCCAACCGCGTAAATCTTGACCGTTGTAAATGGTATAGAATCCGCGATCTGAAATTTTAAATGCTTCTGTTAATTTTTCGCGAATGACAGGATCAGAAACCAGATTTAAACCTTCTTGGACCCACTCTTTGGTCATTTGACCTCTGAAATCAGGATTAGCTAGGTAAAGAGACGCTAACCCTTCTGCAGCGTTTTGGCGCACATTCGGATCTTTCAATCCCAAATAAAGGGTACGCATCGCCGATAAGGAATTACATTTCGCTAAGCCCTTAAAGATTTGTTCCCGCGTCTCTAGGTTAGACGTTAAATCCAAAGCATTACGGTAATTCAACACCTGCTGATCTACATTTTTAAATAGCTTCGCATTAATTCGGGCATAGGCACGAATCGCCTCTTCGTTTTTCGTCTTTTTGGCCTCAGCGTATAACCAAGGTAGGTTTTCAAGTTCTTGAACGAACGGAATCCAATTGGATTTTTGAGAAGCCTTCAATGCAAAGGCAGTAATTTTACTATTCAACAAGCCATCTTGCTTGGTAATGGCCGTCATCGCTTGTTGTAAGGCCTTCACTTCTGAAGCAAGTATGGCATCTGCTAATTTACCCTCAATAATATCAAAATCAGCCACGCTCACCCAATAAGGCAAGGCATAAAAAGCGGCTGCGCGCGTAGGTAAATTGGACTGAACAGAACCCCAAACCAAGGGTTTCACTTCCAGCCATTGTCTGGAGGAACCATAAACGAGTAAAACCGTTTTCTGGGCTAAACTTGAGCTCTCATAGGAAGCTAAGGCCTTCTTGAAGAATTCATTGGCTTTCAAGGAGGTACAATAATCTGCTATCTCTAGGTTAGACTCTGTTATTGTTCCTAACAAAGTCCAAGCAGCTGAAAGGTTACCCGTTTTTAACAAAGCCAAGGCCTTTTCCTGCGTAAATACAGCAGGCAATGCGGGTAAAGCCCACAAGGCTTTATAAGTACCTACCGCCACGACAAACGCACGCGCATGTACCGCATCCCAAGATTTGCTCGCCAGTTTAAGGGCATTGATATCTCGTGGAGCGCTCAAATAATTCTTTAAAATAAAAGCCATCACTTGAGGTCTCGAAGACTTATAGCTAGCTAACCAAACAGGTGCATCCAAATGACTCAAGGTCATCATCTCCGCATTTTCGGTTAATCCAATTGACAAATAGGCCTGTAGTTCTGCCTTGTTTTTCGAAATGGCTTTGATGAAAGATTCGGTGACTTGTGTGGGATCGTATGCGCCTTTCAAGGTATAGGCGGCCGATTTCAAACTAGCATAATCCCCTTTTTCAGCTAAAGCTCGTAGGCGATTTTGTTCTACTCGACTCAGGTCTTGAGCCAAAACCGTAGAACTGATCCATAAAAATAGAATTAAATATTTCATCGAATTATAGAATATAAGGTGCACGCATCGGTTGATCCATCAGGCGATTCGCCTCATCATCCCCTACGATTACTTGATTGATCGGGTCAAATTTCAAATTACGGTGTACACGCATCGCAATTAATCCTAGATTAATCAAGGTACATGAACGATGACCGTTTTCCTCATTTAAGGCAAACTTCTTGCGGTTCTTTACTGAATCGACAAAGTCCGTTTGCTGCATGACAGGGTCAGGAAATTCCGCTAATTTCTTCGCTAAATCAGGAATATCCGATTGCATATTGCGGTATAATTTTCCTTTAGGCCCCTCGATATAGGCTACCTTTTCATCCTTTGCCTCGCCGTCTAATACGATTTGGCAGCCATCCGCATAGGTATAGGTAATGCGATTAAAGACCCCTACAGCTTCTTTATCTTGAACCGGCGCGTCCACTTCGATATATACCGGTGACTCGTTATCTTTTCCTAGCATGTATTGGATAGGGTCTAAATAATGTTGCCCCATGTCCCCTAGCGCGCCTCCATCATAATCCCAGTAGCCACGGAATGTTTGATGGGTCCGGTGAACATTGTAAGGTTTATAAGGCGCTGGGCCTAACCAACTTTCGTAATCTAATTCCAAAGGCACAGGTTGTGGCGTCAAATCCGTCTTCCCCACCCAATAAAATTTCCAATCAAAACCCGTATGCTTGCTTACCGTAAACTTCAGTGGCCAGCCCAATAATCCAGAATCGACCACCTTTTTCATCGGTTTTACGGTCGTATTCATTCCGTAAAAATTACCCTCAAAACGGAACCAAGTATTTAATCTAAATATACGTCCATGTTGCTGAACAGCCTCTTTCAATCGTTTCCCTTCCCCTATTGTTCTGGTCATCGGCTTCTCGCACCAAATATCTTTACCCGCTCTAGCCGCATCAGCTGCCATAATTCCATGCCAATGGGGCGGCGTAGCCACATGGACTATATCTACTTCGGGAAGTTGAATCATCTCCCGGTAATCGTGGAAGGATTTCACCCCTTTTTCTACTTTATCTAAACCAAGCTGCAGGTTTTTCTTGTCCACATCACAAAGTGCAACAACGCGAGTTCCTGCATAAGGAATATGTCCGCGACCCATTCCACCTGTACCGATAATCGCTTTGGTTAATTGATCAGAGGGTGCTAAAAAGCCCTTTCCTAATACGTGGCGTGGCACAATGCTAAACGCAGCCAAACCTAGAACGGATTGTCCTATAAATTTTCTTCTTGAAACTGACATAGATTAAACAGGTTTTGGACTAAATATAGGAATTATTTAGGAATTCCTACGCTGATCATGTGCTGATTAACCTGCTTTTGTAAATTTTCAAAAGAGGCCTGATCGCCCCAGGTTTTGAATAAAGCCAAAACAAATAATTTAGCCTGAAATTGATAGCCTTCTTTCGTTAAATGTAATTGATCCTTTAAAAAACAACCATTTTTCACCCATTCTTCACTCGAACCAAAACCACCCATCGCCGAATTCAAATCATAAAAAGGAACCTTCGTTTCAGCAAGCACGCGAATCACCTCTTGCTGGTGTTTGGGTACCCGATTTTGACTCCTCGTGTCCGGCGGACTAGTCAACAAAAAAATCGTTTTTGAAGAAATAGCCTGAATTTCTTGGATAAATACCTGCCAGGCCTTTTTATATGACTGACTTTCCCAATTTGCATTATAAGCCTCATTCGTTCCAAAGGAACAGATAATCAAATCCGGCTGGAGAATTTTAATTTGGTCCAATACCAAGTTTGCCCTCGATTTCAAATGGGTAAACTGTGCCCCTGCTACGCCTAAATCAATATATTCAATACCCTTTTCCTCTCTC
>JBJOIV010000040.1:0-15725 GCA_046046955.1 Bacteroidota bacterium
AAATATTCCAGCCAGTTTAGCCCCAAAAAACCACTCCCACCTACGACTAAATTTTTCTCCATGACGCGTATTTGCTGTAAAAATAGCCGAAAAATTTAGCTAATTTCGGTTTTAGATTAAAAATCAGACCTGAATGCGTTTAATCATTGCCCGCTCTAATTTCTTTTCTTATTCCGAGACTTTCATCGAGGAGCAAATCAATCAATTAGAACCTATCGATGTTTTATACGAGGGATGGCAACCCAGTCGTTTGAAAGGAGGTGGTTCCATTTACCCCATTCCCTTTTCGATACTGGCGGTAAGAGGCGTTCTACGACGTGTGCTACCGGGACTTTACCAGAAAATTTACACGTATTACCTCAAGCGTTTTTTGCGCGAACAGAATATAGACGCCTTCCTAGCGAATTACGGGCCTTTAGGTGCTAATATTTATGAAGCTTGCTCGTCGCTACACATTCCCTATTCCGTCGTTTTTCTCGGCTTCGATGCGGCAGAAAAGAAAACACTCGACACCTATGGCTCCCGTTATGCGACCTATTTGCCGCGGGCAAAAGCCATCATCTGTGTGGCAGAATCCATGCGGGCGAACCTGGAAGCTCTTGCGGGACCTTTGCCTAATTTACACGTAATTCCCTGTGGGGTGGATGTGTCCAGGTTTACGCCTGGAACACCTCGCGAAGGATTTAATGTCATTTCGGTGGCTCGTTTTGCAGAAAAGAAAGGTTCCTTAAAAAGTATTCAAGCATTTGAAATTTTATTACAGAATTTTCCAGAAGCACAATTGCGGATGGTAGGCGACGGTCCCTTGTGGGAAGAAGCAAAGGAATATGTTTCCGCTCACGGACTTTCCAGTAACATCCATTTCTTAGGCGCTATGGGACAGTCTGATTATTTGCCCTTATTACAGGAGTCCAATGTATTTATTCAGCATTCCGTTTTAACGCCTAGTGGAGATTCAGAGGGAACTCCGGTAGCTATTCTAGAGGCCTCCGCTTGTGGTTTGGCCATTTGTTCTACCCGGCATGCAGGCATTCCGGACGCCGTTGTGGAAGGAAAAACAGGTTTACTGGTAGAGGAACACGATGTGAAGGGAATGGCATTTGCGCTGAAAGAATTAGCTGCTGATTTTTTAAAAACTCGCGCTATGGGCACAGCTGCACGCAAACACATGGAGGAGCAGTATGATGTGGTAAAGCTCTCGGAGAAAATCAAAGGTCTTCTCGTATAAAGAATGCCCCGCAAAATCGTATTTTTGTAAATTACATTCAAAACAAGGCATGGGGATCGTCATCCGACAAAGTTTAAAGGGCTCTATCGTTACCTATTTAGGGACAGCGATCGGGACATTTAATGTGATCTTCCTCTACAATAAGTTTCTTTCACAAGAGCAAGTCGGATTAATTGCCGGCGCCTTAGTGAGTATCCCGCTCATTTTCGCTTCGTTTACCCAGCTAGGAATCCCGCACATTGCCGTTCGTTTTTTCCCGCATTTCGATGACCCAGCGAATGGGCACAAGGGCTTTTTTACCTTTTTATTAGTCGCCCCAATATTCGGATTGAGTCTTTTTGTGCTGGGCTATCTCGCATTAAAACCAGTCTTTTTCGAGATTTACAACACGAATTCCCCCTTATTACCAGCCTATTTTTACTACATCATCCCGCTGACGGCTAGTTATTTATACATGAGCGTGCTGGAGGCCTATGCCCGGGTGCATTTGCGCATTGTGGTGCCTGCCATCATTCGAGAATTGTATTTGCGGGTTTCCAATGGGGTTTTAGTCATTGCTTTTGCCTTCGGTTATTTGACCTTTAATCAACTTATTCTAGCTATTACGCTTTCTTATGTAGTAGCAGTCGCCGGTTTATTAGCCTATATCAAGCAGCTGAAGCGCTTTTATACTAAAGTGGATTTCTCGTTTTTACGCACCCCAGTTTTCAAAGAAATGTTGTCCTATGGGGGCTGGGTGATTTTAGCTGGGGCAAGTTTTACGCTGATTCAGCACATTGAAAAAGTGATGTTGCCTGCCTATATGGGAGGCCTAGGAACGACGGCGATTTTTGACATTAATTCCCGGATGGCCATTATGATTTCCATTCCTCGGAATGTGATTGCAGCGATTGCAGCACCTATTTTAGCGCAGGCCTGGAACCGAAATGACCGCGAAAATATTCAGGATATTTACCAAAAATCCTCCCTCAACCTCCTCCTCATCGGATGCGTTTTATTCCTATTGATCTGGTGTAATTTGGACTTCATCTATACCATCATCCCACGCCACGAAATCTACGAGGCTGGCCGCTGGGTGGTCCTTATGGTCGGTTTAAGCAAGATTATCGACATGGGAACGGGCTTAAACTCCGAGGTATTGATTAACTCGAAATACTACCGCTACGACCTCATTTTCTACATTATTTTAGCCATCGGATTAGTCGTGGGGAATTTGATTCTCATTCCACTGTATTCCTATAATGGTGCAGCATTAGCCTCCTTAATCGCTTTAGCGGGTTATAATGTATTGAAATTCGGTTTCATTTGGTGGAAATTAGACTTGCAACCCTTCGACTTTCGATCACTAGGCATCCTCCTAGTCAGTGTGTTCATTTACTTAGTAGTTTCCCAAATCCCAGTTATCGAAGGCAGTCCCTTAGTCGCTTGGTTTTTAAATGTAGGTGTTCGAACGGCGGCCATTGGTGGATTATTTATCCTCGCGGTCACGAAATTCAAACTTTCTCCTGACATCAGTGAGCTAGTTATTAATTGGTTTAAAAAATGAAAATAATGTCCCTGGCCGGTGGCCTGCCTCACTATTATAACCTAGTCCTGAACAAATTGCAACGCGATTATGGGGTGGAGGTTTGCGTGGTGGTGCCCACAGAAAAAGGGGCTACCTTAGGTGCTGGGGTGTATACGTCGGACAAAGGCATTGAATTCAAGGTTTTTCGTAGAGAAGAGTATACGACCTATTACGGGAAGAAGTTTTTCAGAGGGCTGAAGGAATTGATTTTGGCAGAAAAACCTGACGTCTTGATGGTCAACTGGCCCTACCAAGCCTCTTTTGTTTTCTATCCAGGCTGGATCCGCTTTTTGAGACAACATAAAGTGGCGCTTATTTCCAAAGAAATCCCCTTTCAAGTACCCCATTACGAAAATGCCATCTCCTATTATTTACAGGGAGGCGGTGTGACGGAAAACAACCAAGCCCACCAATCGAACCCATCTCTACTAGCTCGTTTGAAGTTCTTGATCGTGCGCGAAACCAGAAAGCGTTTCTCGAATTTAGTGGATGCCCATATAAATTATTTAGACGAGGCAATTGCCCTGCACGGCAGCTATGGCGTTCACGCCGAAAAAGTATTTATCACGGCGAACTCCCCAGATACGGATGCTTTATTAGCTACAGCAAACGAGTTAAAAGATATTCAACCGAACCCTTTCCGGCTTTTGCACATTGGGCGTTTAGTCAAATGGAAGCAGGTGGATTTATTGATTGAGGCAGCCGTTGCCTTGCGCGCGAAATTTCCACAAACAGAGTTAAGTATCGTGGGAGATGGTCCAGAACTGGAAGCTTTGAAAGCACAGGCCGCGGGCCACGATTTCATTCAGTTTCACGGAGGTATTTATGACCCCAAAGAATTAGGCAAAATCACCTGCGAATCAGGAATCTATGTCCTAGCCGGCATGGGTGGTTTGTCCATTAACGAGGCCATGTGTTTCTCGAAACCAGTCGTTTGTTCCGTGGCAGATGGAACCGAAAAACGCCTCGTTCGTGAAGGTTATAATGGACATTATTTCGAATCGGGATCTTTATCCAGTTTGCAGTCAGTTATTGAGAAACTTTTCGCCCAGCCAGAAAAAATCACCTTAATGGGACAGCGTTCGAGGGAGATTATTGAGAAGGAGATTAATATTCATTCGGTGCTTTCTAACTATATGGAAGCGTTCAAGTGGGCGAAAGAGAGTAGAGAGAATAGAGTATAGAGAATAGATTAGAGAGTAGAGAGTAAAGATAGTAGAAGACAATATCTCTACTCTATACTCTCTTATCTCTAATCTAAACTTTGTAAATTAGAATTTTAAACAGGAGTAAATGAAAGTAATTCAAGTCGTGGGCGCGCGTCCCAATTTCATGAAAGTAGCTCCGCTACATCGTGCAATCCAAAAGTTAGCCGGTTGGACATCGAAGATTGTTCACACGGGACAGCATTTTGATGCGAAAATGAGCGATGTCTTTTTCACTCAATTGGAATTACCTGAACCAGATTTCTTCCTTGGGATTGGGGGCGGAAGCCATACAGAAGTGACGGCGAAGATTATGGTGGCCTTTGAGAAAATTGTAGAGGCCGAGAAACCAGACTTAATTATTGTGGTGGGGGATGTTACTTCGACTTTGGCCTGTACCTTAGTCGCCATCAAAATGGGTATCAAAGTGGCTCACGTAGAGGCGGGCTTACGTAGCTTCGACCGCACGATGCCAGAAGAACTGAACCGTATTTTGACGGATAGCGTGGCGGATTATCTATTTGTGACGGAGGAAAGTGGGATGCAACACTTGAAAAATGAGGGTGTAGCGGATGAACGGGTATTCTTTGCGGGCAATGTAATGATTGACTCTTTAGTTCGCTATCAAGAGAAAGCAAAAACAACGACTATACTAGAAGACCTAGGCCTCCGGACTTCGGACTCCGGACTAATGACTAGCGACTACATCGTCATGACCATGCACCGCCCTGCGAACGTGGACACCGAAGAAGGCTTGCAATCGATCCTGGAATTAATCGAATTGAGTAGTCAAGACACAAAAATTATCTTCCCAATTCACCCGAGAACGCGGGCGCATATGGAGAAATTTGGACTGGCAGATCGTCTTGATCAGGCCAAAAACTTGATTATGACCGAGCCTTTAGGCTATTTAGAATTCATTCAATTGATGTCGAATGCCACTGCGATTTTAACAGATTCTGGCGGTATTCAAGAGGAAACCACCTATTTAGGGGTTCCGTGCTTGACCTTCCGTGATTCAACGGAAAGACCGATCACGGTGACATTAGGAACGAATCAATTACTATCCGATTTAGATCCAAAGAAAACCTATGCCGCACTTAAAGAAATCTTGGCTGGCAAGGTGAAGAAAGGGAGTATTCCTCCGCTTTGGGATGGAAAAGCGGCAGAACGTATTGCTGCACAACTGGCTGAAATCTTCGCTTAATGTCCAATAAAAAGCTACATATCGTCCTACTCTCCTACCACGACAGCAATGGCGGGGCTGGAATTGCGGCGGGTCGATTGAAGGTGGCTTTAGAAAAGGAAGGCCATCGGGTGGATTATTTAGTGAGAGAAAAAGCGAGTTCCTCTAACTCAATCAAGTTCGGAAATGGACTCATTTCCTGGTTGAAGTTCATCGCGGAACGATTATTTTTCTTACGACTTGAAAAAGATAAATCGATCCGATTCCTGTTTAACCCGGGTGTTTTCGGGAGTGACATTTCAAAACATCCCCTGATACAACAAGCAGATATCGTGCATTTGCATTGGGTAAATTTTGGCTTTTTATCAGTTGAGGATATTGCATCCTTGACCAGATTGAACAAACCTGTTTTTTGGACCTTGCATGATATGTGGGCCTTTACAGGTGGTTGCCACCACAGTGGGACTTGCGAAAATTTCCAACAAAGCTGTGGGGATTGCAAATTCTTGAAAAATCCGAATCCAAATGACCTTTCGCAACGCCTATGGGAAGCGAAGAAAAACGGATTTGCAGCGAAAAACCTTCATATCATCACTTGCAGCGATTGGCTAGGTAACCGAGCGAAACAAAGTAGCATCTTAGGAGAGCACGAGATAAAGACCATTCCTAATGCGATTGATACGAATTTCTTCGCTCCGATTACAACCAATTTGAACTTAGATCCGAACAAAAAATACGTCTTATTCGTCGCCATGCGCGTAAATGCTCCGGCGAAAGGTTTCCATTTATTGAAAGAGGCCTTAGCTTATTTAGATCCTAAGACGACAGAATTACTTATCGTGGGCGGAGAAATGACGGAGGAGCTTCCGTTGAAATCGCATAGTTTTGGACAGGTGACCGATCCTTCGAAAATGCGCGACATCTATGCAGCGGCAGACGTGTTTGTGACTCCTTCTTTGGAAGAAAATCTACCGAATACGATCATGGAAGCCATGGCTTGCGGCACTGCTTGTGTAGGTTTCGAGGTAGGTGGAATTCCCGAAATGATTGAGAATCAGCAAACAGGCTATGTGGCAAGGGCCTTTGATCCGTCAGATTTGGCTAAAGGAATAAAGTGGTGCTTAGAAAATCAAAAAGCAGGAGAGAAAGCCCGAGCACGCGCCATACAATTATACGACCAAACCACGGTGGCAAAACAACACCTTGATTATTATGCCCAAGCTTAGCATTATCACTATCACTTATCAGGCAGAGGCCTACCTAGAACGAACACTGAAAAGTGTTTTCGAACAGGGGTGCGCTGGTGAGATCGACTATGTGGTGGTAGATGGTGCTTCGAAAGATCGAACTTTGGAAATCATCGAGGCGAATAAACAACACATCCATCAATTCATCTCTGAAAAAGACCAGGGTATTTACGATGCGATGAACAAAGGGATGCAATTAGCGAAAGGGGATTATTTACTCTTCTTAAACGCCGGCGACACGTTTGCATCGTCTACGACCTTGAAAAATATCCTACAAGAACTAGATCAAAATCCGGATGTACTTTACGGTGAGGCAGTTTTTGTCAATAACGACGGTGAATCTATCGGTTTGCGCAGTGAAGCAACACCCCATAAATTGCCAACCTCTTTGACTTGGAAGGACTTCCGATTCGGAATGTTAATTTGTCACCAGGCTTTTATCGCAAAACGCAGTATCTCTCCCCTCTTCAATTTGAGTTATAAACTCAGTTCTGATATTGACTGGGAGATTCAAGTGCTGAAGAAAAGCCAGACCATCCTGAAATCGAAGGCTCCTATTTGCAACTACTTAATGGGCGGGGCCTCTGTTCAAAATTTGAAAAGGTCCTGGAACGAGCGATATGATGTGCTGAAATCGCATTTTGGGCTCATCCCGAATATTGTGAATCACCTACTTATTGTGATAAGGGGCTTGATTTTTGCCCTGAAAAAACAAGGGAAGTATTGGTAAAAAGTCTATATTTGTTGCTATGCGGTTTTTAGGTATACTATTTTTCTTGTTTATTTCTATCGGAGTTTTCGGCCAAAAAATTCGATTTAATTCCAGCATCGGGTCCTCCCTTATCTCTTGGCACGAAAGTCAAGCCACTTTAGATTTAGCAGCTGGAATTTCATTCCAAAACCCAGGAAAAAAGCATAAAATTTTCGTGGAGTTAAAAACGATGGGAAATGTTAGCGGCAGCCCTATCAATCGAAGCCAATATACCTTTATAGAACCCCCAGTAAATCCTAGAAATCAACCTATTTCTCCTTCCGAGGAATTACTAGCGCAATACCGAGGAGGTCAGGCAGAGGCAGGCATCAGCTGGTCAAGCCATAACAAGATTAGTTTTATCCCCAGTTTAAGCTTCTACAGCAAATCGATCGCACGAAAGATCAGTTCAGCCAAATCAGAATATATTGAAGAAGAAAAGTATTCACTTCATGGGATAAGTGCTGGTATAGGCGTTTTCATCCCTGGCAAAACAAGTATAAGCTTTCAAGCTAAAATTTTCGAACCCTTCTACGAAGAAGTCACCCTTTATGGGCGCTATGTGGGAGTACCCTACCAATCGCTGGTATCAGATAAACATCCTAATTACAAACTGAGGGCAGATGTGAATCACGGACATTTTGGACTTGGAATAACCGTCGAGGTATTAAATCTAGGTGGAGCAGAAAACCCGAATTCAAAGTCGATACAGGCTTCACAAGCCATGATACCCTCCACCTTGTTGACCTATTTCTTCTAAAATGAAGAAACTCCTGTTGCTTCTTTTCTGGCTCCCTTCGTTAGCACAAACTGATTCAACAAAGGTTTTAGACGAAGTTAAAATCTATGTTTTTGAACAAAAGCGTAGTCCACTAAGCACCCCCGATGCCTTTGTCAGAACCACTGATTTGCAAAAATTGAGTTCTACCTCGTTCGTGGCTTCCCTTAATTCAATGGCAGGTGTAAGGATGGAAGAGCGTTCACCTGGTAGTTACCGAATTGCGATTCGAGGAAGTTCATTGCGGGCCCCTTTTGGCGTTAGAAACACCAAGGTGTATTGGAATTCCATTCCCTTTACGGATGCTGGAAACAATACCTATATCTCTGTTTTAGAGCCGGGATTATTTTCTGGATTAACCATCACGAAAGGTCCATCAGCGGGAATTTATGGAGCAGGTACGGGTGGTGTTTTACTTTTTGAAAGCAACCCGCGAGGTAAAAATTTACACGCAGAGACCGTTTACCATTCCTTAGGAGGTTTAAAAACGAGCATTGACTTGTCCAGCGATAATCACCGACTCTATGCCTCGTTTAATCAGCAGGAGGGATATCGCGATCATTCTGCAATGAAGAAGCAATGGTTTTCCTACGAATTCCACCACTTGTTTTCCAACGATTTGAATCTAGATCTAAGTACCTATTATGTGGATTTAGCCTATCAAACTCCCGGAGGACTCACGAAAGCACAATTCTTAGCGAATCCCACACAGGCTAGACCTGCCGCTGGTTTATTTAAAAGTGCGCAAGAACAAGGGGCGACTTTTAAAATCAAAAGTTGGGGGCTTAGTGCAAAAGCCTCCCGAGTGATTTCACCGGCTTGGGCTTGGGATCTCAGCCAATCACTACAAGTAAATGACATCGAAAATCCAACTATCCGGAATTACGAAATTCGCCATGAGCCCACTTATTCTACTCGTGGAGTACTTCACCGTAAAGGATTAATCAATGCGGATTTCGGGTTCGAATACCAAGCTGGTCAGATGAATAGTTCGACCTACAGCAATCGCTATGGAGTAAAAGAGGCATTGAGTTATACGCTGAATACGCATGTGCAACAAGGAAGTTTATTCTTACAAAATGAGTATGCAGGTGTAGACAATTGGATTTTTACTCTCTCTGGAAGTTTAAGCAGCTATTGGACAGAATATGTGGGCAACGAAGCCCTTTTTTCCCCACGCCTAGCTGTTTTACGAAAATTAGGTACGCATCAAAGTTTGGTTGCCAAAGTCGCCCATGGCTACTCCCCTCCCAGCATCGCAGAAATGCGCCCATCAACTGGTATAATAAACACCTCCTTAAAGGCGGAGAAAGGATGGAACCACGAAATTACTTACCGGGGAAAATACGCCAAGTTTAACTGGGATCTGAGTGTTTATCAATTCAATCTAGAGGAGACGATTGTGGTTAGAAGAGCAGCGGATGGGTCGGATTATTTTGTCAATGCAGGCTCTACGACGCAGCAGGGACTTGAGCTAACGACTACCTGGCTCCTTTCGAAGCAATTACAGCTCGAGCAAGCCACGACCTGGCAGAACTTTCGATTCGCAAACGGTAATTTCCTAACGGGGACGAGTCCCTTTCAGCAATCAACCAGCGTGTTATGGAAGCATCCGAGTGGATTAAGTTTCATCCAAAACTTTCAATTCGTAGACTATCAATTCTTGAATGATGCGAATACGGAGCAAATGGGATCCTATCGACTTTGGAATACAAAGGTGACCTATGCACGCAAGAAATGGACATTATGGGCATCAATTGATAATCTAGGCAATGAACTCTATAGCTCTGGACCTGATTTGAATGCCACGGGAGGCCGGTTTTATAATCCTTCCCCCGGCAGAAATTTCCATGTGGGACTACAGGTTAATGTAGCCTATTAGCATTCAGACGCTCCATTAATTCGCCGATATGCGAATCACTGACGGAAATCTCATGGTTTCCTATTTTTATTCGCTGCTGCTTGATCGACTCAATCTTCTTTAAATTCACAATGAACGATTTGTGAACCCGCATGAAACCGTGTGGCATGACTTTGGCCTCTACACTTTTCATCGTCTGCTTCGTCAAAATCGGATGCCGCTCCCCCTCCACATAAATCTTCACATAATCCTTCAAGCCTTCAATGTGACTAATTAAAGGGATAGAAATACGTACAAGCGAATACTCGACATTCACGAAGAAGAAATCTTCTAAAGGCTCATTTTCCACCACCGATTTGCCCATAAAAATATGGTAAGCCTTATTCGCACTCAAAGCAAATCGATCCAAGCTCACAGGTTTCATTAGATAATCCACCGCATCGAGGTTATAGCTTTCCACTGCATAATTCGCATAGGCTGTGACGAAAACAACGAGTGGTTTTACGGCCAATGAAGAAATAAACGATGTCCCCAGCAAACCCGGCATCTGAATGTCAAGAAATAGAAGGTCCACTTTTTCCTTTTGCAACACTTCCATCGCCTCAAAAGCATTCCCACAAGAGCCCACTAAATTCAAAAATGGAATCTGCTTCACATTATCTTCCAGCAATTTTCTCCCCATTACTTCGTCATCGACGACTATGCAATTCATTTTTACCATCTTATTTCAAAGTTAAGGTTAGATCCACGGAGAAATTTAATTCATCTTCCTGAATTAGTAACAGGTGCTTATCTGGATACAATAATTCCAAACGGCGTTTCACATTTTTCAAACCAATGCCAGAACTTGGGTCTTTAAACACTTGCTCCTCTTTCCCCTTTTTATTTTTTACCTGAAAATACAAACCCTGATTTGTAAATTCTAAATTGATGTGAATGAAAGGCTTATTAACTAAACCTACACCATGTTTCACAGCGTTCTCCACAAAAGGAATCAATAACATAGGCTCAATTAACTGACCAGCAGCATCACCCTTTACAGTAAAAACGAAATCTACATTTCCATCGAAGCGCATTTTTTGAAGGTCAATATAATTTTCCAAATAGGCCACTTCATTCGTTAATGGGACCATCGTTTGATCAGAATCATATAGCATATATCGCATCAACGAAGACAAACGCATGGTCACGTCCTCGGCTTGTTTTGAAGCTTTCGTCCGAATCAAATACACAATACTATTCAGGATATTAAAGATAAAATGCGGGCTAATCTGTGATCGCAAAAAGGCTAATTCGGCACTCATCTGCTCCCTTGCCTTTTCTACTTTTCGGGACTCCTGCTCCGAATATTCCACTAATAGGCCATAAGCTGAAGCTATCGCTGAGACCATAATTAAGGGGAATACACCTAACATTTCAGGTGCGCTTCCATGCTGGTGTTCAAATTCAAGAAACAAGTGATGGTAAAGTGTTTGTAGAAAAAAGAATCCCACATTCGTTATAATCAACGAGGCACAAAACAACCAAACCCCCTTTTTCTTAAATACATACGGAATCAAAACCAACGTGATGACATAAAAAAGAGGCATCACTGTCATCAACTCCACCCAAATATGCTCTGAAAATTCTGGATTCTGATGTGGATGCGGATGCGGATTCTCATGGGTTTGGTGCACCGGACTTAATAAAGGAAGACCCATCCACATCCCCCAAAGGAGTAGGTTAAACAATACCTGAAAACTGCGCTTCGTTTTTCTAAAATTTTCCGCTCTCCACATAAGTTGCCATGTTTTTACAAATCTAGCTAAATCTACGTAATCCACACCTGCCCTTCATCGATAGAATCCGACCATTAATCTTCAAATTCAGGACATGCATCTAAATAGATTTTAGCAAAAGAATAAAATTGTACTTTCGTAAAAAAAACAACACAACATATGAACATGTCAATCCGCCTAATCGCCTTCCTTTTTATAGGATTCACTAGCTTCGGCCAAGAAACCCTCATTAAAATCAAAAAAGATACCTCTTCTTCGATGAAGACACTTTTCAAACCAGCCAAACTACAGTCTATCGGATTATCTTTTCAATCCCAAGTACTTTTCGGCAAAGGTGGCCCAGAACGTGGCATGGGAGTTCAACTGCATTTGAACAATAAATTATCTTTAGGTATTGCCTCCTTTAACTCTAATCCGCGAAACGATGACCCGAATCGGTATAGCGATGAACCTCGCCGCCGCTTTACAGCCTTCACGATGGAAGCCACTCCTATGGCAAACAAGGTATTCCACTTAAGTTTCCCGCTAGCGATAGGTCGTATTCAAGAGGAATCGCCTCTTTATAACTATTCTGCTATTTCTAGTGCTATGCCACAGCCAGGTCCTGGTTTCAGAAATGATAGACGAGGGGAAAACGCACTCGGAGTTCAACCCGGCATTAATCTTGAGGTAAACCTATTTAAATACGTCAAAGTATTTGGTGGCGCAAACTACCGTTTCGCTTTTGGAGAAGAGAAAACTCCTGGAATGTCGAGAGCTGCGGCTACATTTGGGGTGAAGGTGGGAGTTTTTGATTATCGCAAAAAGCGATAATCAAAAAAAAGCACAAAGAACAAAGCAAAAAGTTCAAAGTTGGAATCCGCTGCGCGAATACCTATATGAAATGTATTTCACGAATTCATTAAAAAAGGGGATCGATTCGATCCCCTTTTTTAATTCAAACTTTATTCTTTTTGCTCTATTCTTTATTCTTTACCAGAGTAAAGAATTTTAAGGTTTTTTAAAAGTTCTAATTCGCTATGAAATTTAAGAAAATATCGCGGCAGCGCATTTTCGAATTTTATAGCGAATTAGAACGCATTTTTAAAAAAGATTAAAAATTACGCTCCCCTGCTTCGCGCTTACCTAACAACACCGCTCCCACCATCGCCACGAAGAACAAGATAGAAACTAGTTCGAAAGGCAATAAGTACTCTGAATACAAGACTTTACCTAAGTTTTCGACCATACCCGTTTGGGATACAAAACCTTCCGCCTGAGGGGTTTGGAAATTGTTTTGACGCACTAAAGCAATTAAAACCACTAACAATGACCCGGCTACTACTGAACCTGCTAGTTTAGTTAAATTCGATTTCGATTCGGGTTGATTCTTACGCAAATCGAACATCATGATCACGAAAAGGAATAGAACCATGATGGCACCAGCGTAAACGATGATGTTTACGGCCATCAAGAATTGTGCATTTAATAGAACATAGTGTCCTGAGATGCAGAAAAAAGTGAACACCAGGTATAAAACCGAGTGAATAGGGTTCTTCGCTAAAACGACCATTAGGGCGCTAAGTAGGGTTAAACCAGAAAGAAAATACCAAATATTAGAAACTTCCATAATTATCTTATTTCCAGCCCTCACGCAAGTAGCGCTGGTCCATTTTTTCAACTAATTTATCTTTCCCGTAAATCACCTCATCGCGGCTATTGAATACAGGAACCATTTGATCGTGGCGTAAGAAGATCGCCTCTTTAGGGCAAGCCTCCTCGCAAAGACCGCAGAAGATGCAACGTAACATGTTGATCTCGTATACTTTGGCATACTTCTCTTCGCGGTACAATTTCTCTTCGCCCTTCTTGCGCTCCTCAGCGACCATCGAAATGGCCTCCGCAGGACAAGCTACGGCACAAAGACCGCAAGCCGTGCAACGCTCTGCCCCTTGCTCATCTTTCTTCAAGATGTGGTGACCGCGGTAAATAGGGCCTAAATAACGTTGTTGCTCAGGATAACGGATGGTAACGGGTTTGGAGAAAAAGTGCTTTAACGTCGTCGCCATACCCCCTACAATCGCAGGAAGATACATACGCTCCGCTAAAGTCATTTCGCCTTGCTCTACTACCTTCGTTCTGTTACTTAATTTCATATCGCTATGCTAATTTTTTCTTCACAAATAATTGATCGTACACCACGATTCCCGCGATGAAAACGACTACACCACCGATTCCTACGAGAATCTGTTGGTCTAATAAAACCCCTAATCCAGTCACGACTACGTTAAACATCGCTAATGGAATTAAGCCTGACCAGCCTAAGCCCATTAATTGATCGTAACGGAAACGAGGTAATGTCCAGCGTACCCACATGAAAATGAATACGAAGGCCAAAGCCTTACCAATCAATGCCCCCATTCCGATTAATGTCGCAGCGGTCGCACCTAATTGAGCCGTTACAAAATCCACACCTGGATAATCGTAACCTCCAAAATAAAGCGTCGCCATCACCGCTCCCGAAATAAACATATTGATGTATTCCGCGAACAAATAGAAGCCTAATTTCATGGATGAGTACTCCGTGTGGTATCCTCCGATTAATTCCGTCTCACACTCAGGTAAGTCGAATGGCGTACGGTTACACTCGGCAAACGCACAAATCAAGAAGATAATGAAGCCCATCGGTTGGTACAAGATGTTCCAATGCCCATTTTGTTGTGCCTCCACAATTGCCTTCGTAGAAAGAGATCCTGTCATCATCAAAATCGCGATGATTGAAAGACCCATGGCAAGCTCGTAAGAGATGTTTTGGGAAGCCGCACGAATCGCACCTAACAAGGAATACTTGTTATTCGAAGCCCAGCCACCGATTAGGATGCCATAAACACCTAAAGAAACGATACCAAACACCCATAGAATACCGATGTTCACATCAATGCCTTGCAAATCAAATGTAACTCCACCTAGCGTTAAGGTATCCCCAAAAGGCACCACCGCCGAAGTCATCAAAGCCGTTAACATGGACAAACATGGTCCCATGATAAACAACCACTTGTTTGAGTTTGCTGGAATGAAATCCTCCTTCATGAACATCTTTACGGCATCCGCTAAAGGTTGCAAGATACCAAAAGGACCTGCGCGATCTGGACCAATACGGTCTTGCATGAAGGCCGCGATCTTACGCTCGAAATAAGTGGAATAAGCCGCTACCCCTAAGGTGATCAAGAAGATGACACCGATGAAGGACGCTTTGGCAATAAAAACTGAATCAAGTAAGTTCATCTATTTCTTTTTAGATTTAGGTAAAGCAGGTTGAATGCCTAAAAAACTACGGTCGCGATCGTCATTGATTTGCTTGTAATCACGTGCCGCTTGCAACACTGGGAAAGCCGGCTTAATCAAATTCGCGCCATATTTATTCGCTGAAATCACCGAGTGGCGAGACACATTCGTCGGTCCTTCGATCACCCAATCAGACGTCTTTTTCTTATCAAAACGACAGCCGTTGCAAATGAAATCCGTCACCTCTCCCCACATATTCTTGCGACCCGTCACGCGAATCACTTCGTCTCCTTTGTACCAGATCGTTGCTTTTCCAGAACATTTTTCACACTCGCAATGCGCATCTACTGGCTTCGAGAACCAAACACGGCTCTTGAAACGATACGTTTTATCTGTCAATGCGCCCACTGGACACACATCAATTACGTTACCAGAGAAATCATTATCAATCGCTTTCTCGATATAGGTGCTTATTTCCGCGTGATCTCCGCGGTGCATCACCCCGTGAACACGGCCATCTGTGATTTGATCCGCCGTATACACACAACGGTAGCACAAGATGCAACGGTTCATGTTTAACTGGATGTTCGGACCTAAATCTGTCGGCTCGAACGTGTTGCGCTCTTCTACCGTACGAGTCGATGAAACACCGTGCTCGAACGAGAAGTCTTGCAAGTGACACTCACCCGCTTGGTCACACACTGGGCAATCCAATGGGTGATTTAATAACAAGAATTCCACGATGCCTTTGCGCGTTTCTAACACGTCTTCGTTCACCGTATTTTCTACGATCATCCCGTCTTGAACGGCTGTAATGCAGGCTGGAACTAATTTAGGCATCGGACGAGGGTCTTTCTCAG
>JBJOIV010000041.1:0-15612 GCA_046046955.1 Bacteroidota bacterium
CTTTCTTAACCCATTCGTTTACTTGCCAGCTTCCATCTGCCTTAGGCTCAGCCGTGCGTAACTCGCCTTTGTCTACTAAATCAACGACTTTTTCAATCGCCTCGATCGTCTCAGCTTGTGAACGTAGTTCTGTATTGTCCCAAGCGGCGATGATTATTTTTTCTAGAGAATTCATAAAAATGGTATGCAATAAATGAAGATGCAAATTAATCAAAAAAGCCTTGGCTTCCCGAGATTGGACGAAATAAAATACTGGTCTATTGCCTAGAATACGGGAAAATGCTCAAAAAGTCGGGGTTAATTTAACTTTAACTTTAATAAGTCATTTACCTGATTACCAATTAGTTACACTCGGTTGCGAAATAATATTTTGGTAAATTTTGCTAGAAAATTAGCTAAAAAGACAAGTGACATTCTGTCACTCTCCTACCCCATCGATCTGGAGCAATAATTTCTTATACAAATATGCGAAATATTTTTGAATAAAAAACGTATCCGAGCGATTTTTGCGCAAAAATCATATAATTAGCTTTTATGCTAAATTAAAATATCCTGATTTACTTTTGTAAAATAGGCCTTGTAAACGTTTAATAACGTTTATTTAATCCTATCGTTCTTGGAATAATACATTTTAAGTGCTATATTTGGTCTTTGTATGAAATCAAATTAATTTATTCAATGAAAAAAATTAAAGTTGCTATTAATGGTTTTGGTCGTATCGGTCGACTTACTTTCCGTCGTTTATTGGAAAAAGAAAATGTGGAAATCGTTGCTATTAACGATTTAACTGACAATGCTACTTTGGTACACTTACTAAAGTATGATTCAGTTCACGGTCGTTTTAATGGAACTGTTACTTCTGATGCTGACAGCATTACTGTTAATGGTAACGTGATTAAAGCTTTCGCTGAGCGTGATCCTAAGCAATTGCCTTGGGGTGCTTTAGGAATTGATGTGGTTTTAGAATCAACTGGTCGTTTTATCGATCAAGATGGTGCTGGACAACACTTAACTGCTGGTGCTCGCAAAGTAATTATCTCTGCTCCTGCTAAAGGTGATATTCCTACAGTCGTTTTAGGTGTTAATGATGATACATTAACAGATGACATGACAATTATCTCTAACGCTTCTTGTACTACTAACTGCTTAGCTCCAATGGCTAAGGTATTAGATGATGCGTTTGGTATCGAAAAAGGATTTATGACAACTGTTCACGCTTACACAGCGGATCAGAACTTACAAGATGCACCACACTCTGACTTACGTCGTTCTCGTGCTGCAGCTTATTCAATTATTCCTACTTCAACTGGTGCTGCGAAAGCAGTAGGTTTAGTTTTGCCTCACTTAAAAGGTAAATTAGACGGAAACGCGATGCGTGTTCCTACACCAGATGGATCTGTAACTGACTTTACAGTAGTTTTAAAGAAAGAAGCTACAGTTGCTGAAATCAATGCTGCTTTAAAAGCTGCTGCTGATGGCCCAATGAAAGGTATCTTAGAATTCACTACTGATGAGATCGTTTCAATCGATATTATCGGAAACCAACATTCTTGTATCTTAGACTCTAAGTTAACAACTGCGATGGGTAACCTAGTGAAAGTGGTAGGTTGGTATGATAACGAGTTTGGTTATTCTTCTCGTGCAGCTGATTTAATCGCTCGCGTCGGATAATCTGATTAGCTTATATTGAAAAAGCCTCTCGAAAGAGAGGCTTTTTTTATTTCGTGTTAGTGGCTCTGAGGTAGTTGATGTTGAAACCTTTTTCGTAAAACATCTCCTCGAATCGAGTTTTGATGCCATAATGATCATCCATCCATTCGGAGGTATACAGATCATTCGTTTTGGCGATAATTTCCCAGTCATTCTCAGCTAGTGATCCTTCTGAAAATTCAAAGAAGGGCAAAGAATCGGTTTTTAGGTGTAATACTCCACCTGGCTTTAAAATTCTTTTATAACGATTCAAAAAGGTATGGAAGGTAAGTCGACGTTTTTCATCGCGATCACGTAGACGCGGATCTGGGAATGTAATCCAAATTTCGTCAACTTCGTTTTCCGCAAAATGCTCATCAATCACTTGCATATGGATGCGAAGAAACGTCGTATTCGTTAATTCCATTTCTCGTGCTGCTCTCCCTCCTTGTGCTAGTCGATCTCCTTTCACATCGATTCCTACAAAATTCATATCCGGGAAAAGCTTTCCTAACCCATTGGTATATTCACCCCTGCCGCATCCAAGTTCTAAAACTAGTGGGTGGTCGTTTTTAAAGTAATCTGATTTCCATTTGCCCTGAAGATTTCCCCAGATGGGTTTCGGGCTTTGGATGACATTGTCTAATTCGATGGCCAAATTGTATTTGGCTGTTTTTCGTCTACTCAATTTGAACGCTAATTAAAATTTATTTCCCCTATTAAATACGTGCTCCCGCAAATGAGAATTCCATCAGCCGGTCCTGCCTCTGATTTAGCACGCGCTATAGCTTCATTTACGTCGGGAATGACTTCTCCGTTTAGGCCTTTTTCTAAAGCAAGTTTTTGTAAGTCCAAAGCCGAGATAGCTCGCGGATTATTCGCTTGGGAAAAAATGTAGGTGGCTTCTATAGGGAACAGGGACAAGACGGAGTTTATATCTTTATCAGCTACCATTCCTAGAATGATATATACATGGGAGAAGGACTCTTTTTCAATTTGTTGAATGATCTCGCTAACTCCACTTTTATTGTGCCCAGTGTCGGCAATGATGGATGGCTCAGTTCCCAAAATTTCCCAACGGCCTTTCAAGCCTGTGTTTAATCGAGTTTGTTCGATTCCTGATTTGATTTTTGCCGCCTCTAAAGGAATGATGGATTGAATCTGCTCACACCAAGCTAGTACGCCTCGAATGTTTTTTTGTTGGTATTGGCCTTGGTAGGGACTTTTGATGGTCATTTCTCCCCAGGTGGGACTTGTAAATGTGAATCCAGAGGCGCCTATCCGATCAGCTGCAAATTGTAGAGGGGCGTTGACGGATGCGGCTTTGGCTATAAAAACCGCTGAAGTTTCCTCTTGCTTTTCGCTAATCGTAACCGGAGTATCGTTTTTAATGATACCCGCTTTTTCGGAAGCAATTTTCTCCAACGTATCCCCCAATAAATCCTGGTGGTCAAAACTAATGTTCGTAATCAAGCATGCCAAGGGCTTAATGATATTAGTCGAATCCAATCTTCCGCCTAAACCTGTTTCAATGATGGCGTAATCCACTTTTTGCTCCTTGAAATAGGAGAAAGCCATGATGACCGTCCATTCGAAAAAGGAAGGTCGTACTTTTTCAATTAAGTGTAGGTGCTCCGTTACAAAAGCGGCCACCCATTCCTCAGGGACCTCGTTACCATTGATTTTTATCCTTTCCGTGAAGGAGTGCAAATGTGGAGAGGTATATAATCCTACCTTAAATCCATGTTCCTGTAAAATAGAGGACATAAAATGGGAGGAACTCCCCTTTCCATTTGTTCCGGCTATGTGCAATGATTTAAAGGAATGCTCTGGATGACCAATCAGGTCACAAAGTGCTTCAATATTATCTAAACCTGGTTTATAGGCCTTTGCTCCTTCTCGGTGAAAAACGGGAAGCTGTGCATACAAAAAGGAAATAGACTCTGAATAATTCATGGAATGCCTATCTTTCTCCTACTCGGAAGGTGATAGACCCGGTCGCTTCCTTAGGACTAGGTCCGGAAGAGGTTTTGATGAATTTTGATTTCTCGATGGCTCTTTTGTATTTCTGTGCCAAAGAATTGGAGAATGAATTCTCCGCAATCACTAATTTGATAATATTACCGTCTTCATCGATTTTAATCGTAAATCGAATCATACCCGTTTCGCCTGTATCGTCTTTTACATTGGGACGGTTAGCAATTCTCCAGCCGGAGATATTTACCGAAGAGCTACCAGAGCCTTCGCCATTGCCACCATTCCCAGAATAATTGGTTGAATTATTTATGGTTCCATTTCGGCTTCCCTTGTCTCCTATTTTACCTGCATCAGGTCCATTCGAATTTCCTCCTGGATTCGGATTCGTTCCTCTGGTTCCGTTACTTGTGGTTTTCTTCTTAAATAAAGCACCTTCGTCGATCTTTTCTTCGGGTTCAGGTGTTGGTTTAGTTGAAACCACTGCAGTCTTTTTCGTATTTTCCGAAATACTGACAGGACTTTTCACTACCGAGGAAATAACCGTTTCCTTTGAGCTAGGTGTCGGTTTCGCTTTCGTTACGGAAGCTACTTCCGTTTCTTTCTCAGCTGGTTGAGATTCGTCATTGTTAGGAAGGTCACTCGCTTGATTGTAGGATTGAACGTTTCCGCCACCTTCATCATCTGTTCCGTAATTCACTTCGAATCCTGGTTCAGGCAATTCCAGCTTCATTTCTTCGGCAGACCAAATTTTCGCATACCAAAACAGTAAAAACAACAAACCTTGAATCACGATCGTGATCGCTAACGCTTTGCGTTGGTTTTGTTTTTCTACTCGTTGTTGTTCGAAGCGTTGGTTCATTTCTTATAGTGACTTATAAACCCAGATATCTACTTTCTTTTCTGCCTTCAATTCGGATGCTTTCGCATATCCTGCATCCATAGAATGCTCCGTGCCTAGTGAAATTCGATAGAATTTCGTCTGCTCATTTTTTAGAATAATCTCAGCTTGATCGAAACCACGTGATTTAAACTCTTTTAGGCCTTTTTCAGCCTGCTTTAAGGATTGAAAACTAGCCGCTACCAAGTAAATGACTTCCTCATCTTTAATTTCTGGCGTATTATCAGGTGTTACGACGGGTGCTTCAATTGTTTTAAGAGGTAAGGTATCCACCACCGCTGGAGCAACCGTTTTCACGGGAGCAACGTCTACCTTTTTCTCGATTTTAATCGGGTTTAGGGAACTTTGCGATTGATTTGTAGCAGGTGCTGTTAAAAAGAAGGCCCCCAATCCACCTATTAAAAAGGCTAGCAAGGCATATACATAAACTGACTTTGTCAATTTTATAGGTTGATGTCCCGTAGAACTGATTTCTGGTAAATCTTCAGTCGTAATGGCAGGAATAAGCACGGGTTTCTTCTCCACTCGAGCTGGAATTTGCCCTAATCCTACTGGAAATAGGCCAAAAACAGATAAATCAGCATTAAAGTCTGGATTAGGCGAAAATGAAATACGATTTTCTTGATTCAGTGTAAAGGTACCTAAATTGCCTAATTGAACTGTACCGGAAGAGGTGAGTTCGCTTTTTATACGTTTGCTAAGGTCAGCTATCTCTAAAGAGGCTTCTTTTAAAGAAATGGCTTTGTTCTTAGCCCATTCCGTACTTAATAAGCGATCATCCGTTTTAAGTTTCTCATTAAAGGCCACATACTTTTTCTTAGGATAAATTTTTCCTTCCTGCACATTGAACGTAAAGTCTTTCGCATTTACGACGAAACCTCCCAATTGCGGAATAATCACGCATTCGTGTTCGTATAATAAGTGCTCAAGAAAGGAATAAAATTCAGTCATTATTAGAATGAGTATGCTAGAGTTGCTGTAAAGTTAAAACCTTGTGTCGGATAAAATAAATATCGTTGGTAATTTTTTCCTAGGATATTATTTGCTGATAAAGAGGCAGTGAATTTCTCCGTAATCGCATACTCCCCTTTTACATTGATATCTAGGATGTTATCCAAGGTGCTTGCTTTTTGAGTTCTTGGATTAAATCCATATAGGCCACCTAAATAATATAACTCAGGTAATACATTGAATTTTGGAAGTACTTTAATCGTGTTTTTTAAGGCGATTTGGATATTAGGACGGTGGTAGGCGTATAATAAATTTCCAAGGTTAGCGTAATTCGTATATTGAACATTCAGATCGGATTGAATTTTGTCTGTAATGGACATCTTTACATTTGCTTGTAAATCAAGAACTGAAATAGCGGCATCTGCATTTGAATAAGTTATATCGAATTGGGATAAGTCTGCAGCAGATGAAGTAAAGAAGGCCATTTTAGTATAGTCACCGTAGGAAGCTTTTAATTCATACGATACGTTTCTTTCATTGCTACCCATTAATCCACCTGAGACCATCCATTTTTGCTCCGTATTTTGAAGCGTTACAGCTTGGGTTAGCCAAGGGTTAATTTGTAGGCTGCTATGGTAAGAATTGAATTGGGTATTTCCTTCTAGGCCTGCAAATAATCGGATAAAGTCATTTGCTCTATAACGAACTTGTACATTCGGATATAAGCGTAGCTCATCATCTTGCACCGCATTTAATCCTGCAACAAGGTTCAAACGAGGTAAAACATCGTAAGAAATGCTAGGCTGTAAGCGAAAGAATTGGCGATTAGTAGAGGTGTTGCTGGTAAAATTAGAAAGGATAGCCTCCCCATTAACACGTAAGGCGAGTCCTGAGCTGATGGCATAGCTTGACCTTACATAGTTTTTAAACAACCATTCTTTAGGAGCTAGATTTCCAGATAAAGAGGAAAACTCGGTGCCAGCTTGGTAGCTAAACTTCTTACCTTCCGTTGCGCTGTAGATGTCGCCGTTAAACTTTAATTGGTCATAATGAACTCCATAGGCATCTTCAGGTGTATTCGCCGGGAAGCTTTCTTTGCCATAGAAATTAGTGGCCGTACGGCGGTAATCAAGCGCCCCTTTTAATAAGGCTTTTGACCAAAGCGATTGGCTATACAACTTTACTTCATTCTCAGAACGGCTAGAAAAGGCATTATCCGTAGGTCCGTTTGAGTTTGCATCGTGGTTGATGTAAATTCCTCTTGATTCTTTTTCAGTCGGATTATAGCCAAAATGGCCATTTAAAAGAGTGTGGCCATAATTACCCGCTCCGATTTTAATGGAATTTTTTGCTTTAGCGCCGTAAAGAGATTTTAACTCCTCTCCTGCTCTTGGGCCAATAATGTTCGTTTTAATGCTCGGTAATAAGAGGGATTGCGGCTTATCGATCGCAAAATCATAGTCTACTTTGTGATCCTTGCTATAATCCGGTACTTCATTAAGTGCCTCGAAGGAGCGACTCATCGTAGGTTGCACTTCGATTTTACGCACTTTTTCCGTAACGAATTCTTCGTTTTGAATGGTACCTTCCTTCTTCTGTTGACCATAACTTACGATGGAAACCAGGCTGAATGAGGATGCAATTACGATCTTAAATGGGAATCTCATATGCATTATTTAGGGAAATAGGTTTTCAAAAGGGCTTTTGCAGCTTCTACGCTTTCTTTGTCCTCTGAATTATCAATGATGGATTTTAAAGTTGCTCTCGTTTGAGCTAGGTTTTTCAACTCGAATAGGTTTTTAGCTAATAGGAGGTAGGCCTTACCTAAGGTAGCATCAGAAACCTCTGCAAACTCATTTCTGAATTTGTCTAGGATCATTTCATTCGAGGTGGCATAATTTCCTTTGGCATTATTCAATTGAATGATATCGAGGTAAAGCAAGGCAGCTTGTTCCACGCTTTCAGCCTCTTTTCCTGCACTTGCTTGGAACTCTTGGTAGGCAATCAGGGCTGAATCTAACTCGGCTAACTTAAGGTAAGATTCTAAAATGCGTTTGTTTGCGCGTTGAATCACGGTAGAATCAACACCTTTCTCTTTTAATAGGCGGTAATGACCGATGGCTGGTGTATATGCTGCTGAATCAAATTCGATATCAGCTACTTTAGCAATCACTGAGTTAAGCGAAGGATGAACGTTTTGCTCAATCACCTTTTTATAGAATTCGAAAGCTACCGACTTGTTATTTGATCTATTCGCCGCATCTGCGATAAGGTAAGTTACTTCACTTACGCGTTCATCTGCTGGGAAATGAGCCACGAAGTTTTTCAAAGGTTCGATCGCCTTATCGTATTTCTCCCCTAAATAGATTCCTTTAGCAGCTTGGTACTCTAAATCTGTTTTTTCCTCTTCATTTAAGTTCCCATTTTGGTACATATTTAAATAAGCCGTCATTTCCTCAGGTCGTCCTACCCCATTCAATTCTTCCTGTAAACCAGCCACTGCGTCTTTTGCAAATGCCTCTTTTGCATACTTTTCAATCACGATTTTATAATCGGTGATCGCTTTTTCTGGTTGTTTCGCATTTGAATACGACTGAGCTCTTTTTAGAATCGACTCAGCGTAGTATGGACTATTCGGTTGGTTATTAATCAGTTCGGTGAAACCATCAATCGCCTCTTGGTATTTGCCCGTGCGGAAAGATATCAAGTTTTCTTGGAAGCTAGCATCGTCTCCAAACTTCGTATTCGGATACGACTTCTTTAATAATTGGAAAGTTGCTTTTGCTTCTGCATCGCGTTCTAAATAGACAAGCGTGATCCCTTTTTGGTACAAAGCATAATCTTTTTCTGTCTTTATATTTTCAAGAGCTTGATTATAATAGGTCAAAGCTTCACTATAGTTCTTAGCCACTAAATAGGTGTCTGCTAGACGTAAAAGCGCGTTTGCATTCGCTTTGCCCGTTGGATTAGCCTTTAATTGATCTACATAGGTTTTAAAATACGAATTCGCATTTGTGAATTCCTTGACTGAGAAATAAGCATAGGCAATACCGATGCGGTTTCTTTGCATAAAATCAGCTGAGTGTTTTCCCGCTAATAATGGCTTGTAGATCTGAATGGCCGCTTCAAAGTCTTTTAATTGAGAAAGACATTCCGCTTTACCGTAGGAAGCCTCATCTGTCAAGTTTTGATTCGCAGCCTGTGCAATCGCTTGATCGAAATAAGTAATAGCCTCTTTGTATTGCTCCTGATTGTAGGCCTTGATTCCTAGGTTATAGGTAAGGGTTTGATAGGCTACTTTCATCTCTGCTGACACAGGAATGCCTGATTTGATGATAGTTGTCGCTGGTTTTAAGGCAGGTAATTTAAGGATGGCATCTGCGGCGAAACTTTGGTAAGCTGCAGTGAATGAACTTTTTGGATAGGTTTTCCCAAATCGCTCAATGGCCAAAAGACTCTCAGACCACTTACCTAAATCCACAGAAATAGAGATCGATTTAAATTGTGCTTCTTCTTGTTGTGAAGCGTCGAAAGCCAGGGCTCCTGATTGAGTAAAGCTGGCAGCAGCTTCCGTTTTCTTACCAAGTTTTAAATAGGCTAATCCTTGCAGATAATAGGCTTTTTGGCCTAATGAATCCTGTTTTAATAGGCCAGAAATGGCTTTAATTGCCTCTTCGTATTTATCAACTGAATACAAGGCATAGCCTTTTTTATAGCTAGCGGCCTCATTTTTATGTTCTTTTAAATAATCGTCAAAGCTTTTAGCTGATTTTACATAGAGGCCTTTCTTGAATTGAACCTCGGCTACTAATAAGGCTAAATCTGGATGTGTTGAGATGATAGGCTCCGCATATTTTAATAATTCATCCCATTGAGCCGTTTGTTGGTAGGAAGAAATTAACCAATAAGGTAGGTCTTTACGGTATTTTGAATGGCCGTTGGATTTCTTGAAATCAGCAATCGCATTTAGGTAGTTTTTTTGCTGATACTGAATCACACCTGCATAATAAGCTGCAGAAAAGGCATATTCCTCGTCTGGATCTGTTTTTACTTCATTGAATAAGGCTAATGCATTTTCAAAATCCTTTGTCTCAAAATAGGCAACTCCTAATTTATAGCGAGCTTCAACATTCCCCAAAGATGAATTTTCTAAGTAGCGAATGGATTTAGCGTAATTAGCGATATCATAGAAGTACAAACCAATTTTTCTGAACAATAAATTGCTCTGAGGGCTATTCGGGTGATTTAAGTTGAAATGATACCCTAATACGTCAATTTCGGGTTGATTTAGATAAAGTGAGCATAAAACTTGGTAGTATTCCGCAAGAATCACCTCATTTTTTTGCCCATCCGATTGTCTGCTTACATAATTAGCAAATTCCTCGCGCGCCGCCACATAGTTGGCCGCTTCAAAATACTCTTTCCCCTGATTGAAATGAATCAAGCTATTCTCAAAGGCAATGGATTGCTGGGAAAATGACGAGAAAGTAAGCGAAAGAAATAAGACGAGGCAGTAAAAGGATGATCTAAATACCATAGGTTTATTGTCAATTAACACGACTAAACAATAATACGATTTTTATGTTAAATAATTGTCTAGTGATTTAGAATTATTTGGAAAAAAATAGCATATGCTAGACTATACGGCTGATTTTTATAATTTTACTAAAATCTATTTCTCAACAAATATTCCAATGAATTTAAAACTTCTATTATTCAGTGTTCTTGTGTCATTCTGCACGCTAGCAGGGCCTATCAAGCACCAAATCAGTATGTCTGAGCCGTTTTCTCATTATTTTGAGGTTAAAACGACGGTCGATGTCAGTAAAGAAACCAATTTTATTGACCTTAAAATGGCTGCTTGGACGCCAGGATCTTATTTAATTCGCGAATTCGCGAAAAATGTGGAGTCCGTTACGGCTGAATCTAACGGTCAAAAAATCGCCATCTCGAAGATCAATAAAAACACGTGGCGCGTTGCCTTGACGGCGGGATTGAAGCAAATTTCGGTGCATTACCGTGTTTATGCGTATGAAATGTCTGTTCGTACCTCGTTTTTAGATGATGCACATGGCTACATAAATCCAGCTAGTGTATTGATGTATGCCCCTAAATTCGCTGCTGGACCGCAGGAAGTAAGCATTATTCCGCACAAAGATTTCAAAAAGGTTTCTACCGCGATGAAAAATGTAGGCGGCTTCAATTACATCGCGAAGAATCTAGATGAATTGATCGACTCCCCTATCGAGATTGGAAATCACAAGGTGTGGGACTTTAAGGTGAACAATATTCCTCATCAAATTGCTTTTTATGGTCCTTCTAAAGTCGATTCAGTTAAATTCTTAGCGGATGTGCAGAAGATGGCAGAGGAAGCCCAAAAAGTGGTAGGAGAACATCCTTGCGATCATTACTTATTCATTATTCATAATTTAAATCGCGGTGGCGGTGGTTTAGAGCACTTGTATTCGACGACTTGCCAAGTCACTCGTTCTAGCTATGAAACGCCGAAAGGCTATCAAGGTATTTTGAACTTATTAGCGCATGAGTATTTCCATTTATGGAATGTGAAGCGTATTCGCCCTAAGGCTTTGGGACCATTCGACTACGAAAATGAGAATTATACACACAATTTATGGTTCTCAGAGGGCATCACTAGCTATTATGCAGATGTGATTAATCAGCGTACAGGATTAGTTTCTACAGCGGATTATATCAAAGGATTAGGCGACGATATCTCTGGAGTGGAAAATACGCCAGGGAATCAGGTGGAATCTGCGGCTGAATCTAGCTGGGATGCTTGGATTAAATATTACCGTCCGAACGAGAACTCTCGTAATTCTACGGTTTCTTATTATGATAAGGGATCTCTTTTAGGAGGCGTTTTGAACATGTGGATCATTCAGCAAACGAAAGGGGCTAAATGTTTAGACGATGTATTTAAGTTTTTATACCAAACATATTACCTAAAAGCGGGTCGTGGATTCACAGACCAAGAATTAGAGGATGCCTTTTCAAAAGTAGCGGGTGCATCTGCAAGTGATTTCTTTAAGACGCACATTTATGGGGTGAAGACACCAGCGTATGCTTCTCTATTTAAGGCTTTTGGCTATCAATTTACGGATGCGAATCTAGCTAAAACAGTTCCGTATATTGGGGTGACTGTAGCAGGTGGACGTGTAACCTCCGTTTATAAAGGTGGTGCAGCGTATGTGGCCGGCTTAAATGTAGGAGATGAAGTGTTAAAAGTGAACGGAGCTGATTTTCCGGGAATCGATAAATTGCTATCTGATAAGAAACCGGGTGATTCGGTAGTCTTCTCTGTAAAAAGAGACGGAATGGAGCGAACCTTCTTAGTGGCTGTGCAACAAACACCGTTAAAAGCTTTTGTGATTGAATCGGAGGCTAGTCCTTCAGAGGCGTCATTGAAATTACGCCATAAATGGTTAGGAGGTAATTAAAAGGTATGTTTTGCCATTTCGGCATACATATTTTTGAAGGTCTGTAAGACGAAATCTTGAAAGGAGGAGCTGGATACCAGCTCCTCTATTTCTTTTTGGGAGGAAAAGTCCAATACAGAATACTTGTAGCTCTGCTCTAAATGTGGAGTCTCGAACTTCACAATGTATTTCGAATTCCACTCAAAAAGTGAGATTCGCATCTGTGGATGGGTTATTTCCTTGATAAAATGCATTAGTCTTGAATGATTTTAACGCTTTGGATTTTATCTCCTTCACGTACTAAATCAATTACTTCTAATCCTTCAACCACTTTACCAAAACACGTGTGGCGACGGTCTAAATGTGCCGTATTGTTACGTGAGTGGCAAATAAAGAATTGAGAACCACCTGTGTTAGGTCCACGGTGAGCCATGGATAAAACGCCACGATCATGGAACTGATTGTTTCCTGATAATTCACAAGGAATCGTATATCCTGGACCACCTGCTCCTGTTCCGTCTGGGCAACCACCTTGGATCACGAAATCCGCGATAACACGGTGGAATGAAAGACCATCATAAAAGCCTTTTTCAGCTAAGTCGATGAAGTTTTTAACGTGGATAGGTGCATCCTCTGTGTAGAATTCGATTTTCATTAACCCTTTGTCGGTTAACATTTCTGCGTATGCCATAATTTTACATTTAATTAAGCTACAAAGATGCGAATGAAATTTGAATTATTTAAATTGAACTTTCTTTTAGATCGATGAAATACCTACTATTCTTTTTTGCCTCCTTCTTCCTTTTTGCCTGCAGTAACTCTTCTGAAGAGGAAAAGCGGGAGTCGTCAGCCTTCTTCTTGAGAGGTAATGCAATATGGAAGGAAAAAGAATACCATGAGGCCATTAAATGGTATTCGGAGGCGATTGAAAAGCGTCCTGATTTCTCGGATGCCTATTACAACCGGGGATTAGTCTACCAAAGTTTAGAGAAAAATGATGAAGCCTTAGCTGATTTCTCCAAGGCTGCTGAATTAGATCCCAAATTCGCCCCTGCCCTTTTCAAGAAGGCTGAAATGCTTCAGACCTTGACTCGTTTTGATGAGGCTTTAACAAGTGTGGATGCGCTGGTGAAGACTTTCCCTGATTCTGCGGCTAATTGGACTTTAAAAGGCGATATTCTGTTGCAAAAAGAGGATTTAAATGGCTCTCTTGCCTCCTATGAGCGTTCTTTATCGATGGATTCTTCCCTAGTAGAAACCTTGATTAACAAAGGGGTGGTTTTACAGGAGATGAACGAAATTGATCTAGCGGAGAAAGTATTTCAAAAAGCGCTTAAAACGGGGAAATACACCGATTTACTGTATAATAACCTGGGTTATTTAGCGATTCAACGGATGCAATGGGATTTAGCGGCTTCTTATGTGAAGAAAGCGCTGGAGAAAGATCCTAAGAATGAATTGTATTTGAAGAATTGGGCCAAAATTCAGGCAAAATCAAGCCTTAAATAAGGCCATATACTTTTTCAATTCGGCTGCATTTTCGATCGAATTCGTGTGAATTTCTAATAAGGCTGGTCCCTGATTATTGAAAAAGGCATTCAGATCTAATTCTTTCTCATTCTTTGCTGAGAAATAGCTGATATTTGCATCCTTTGCCGTATTCTCGGCTGTAAAACCTTGCTGAGTTTCCATAAATTCATCTAGTTCTGGGAGATCTTTTGCCCCCTCTAGATTTCGGAAAATGCCCCCACCCCCATTATTGAAAACGATGATGCGAAGATTATCCGGGATGTATTTGTTCCAAAGTGCGTTCCGATCGTATTGAAAGGCCACATCTCCGATTAGCGAAATACATAATTTATCTGTTTTTTGAGCAGCACCGACTGCCGTACTCAAACAGCCATCTATACCGCTAGTACCTCGGTTCGAGAATACCTCCGTTTTAATAAATTTAGACAAAGTCCAATTTATGTACCTGACAGCCAATGAATTAGCCACATGTACCTCAGCCTCTTGTTTTTCAATGGCTTCGGTGATTGCTTGATATATATGGATTTCTGTCCAATTTTTTTCTGCAAAAAAGGCTATTTGCTTTTCCTCGATAGCCATATTCCAAGCCGTCCAGTTTTTCTTCGTCCAGTTTACGCCGGCTAGAAAGTTTCCAGCGCTCGTATTTACCACGTGGCTTAAACACAAGAAGGGATCCGGTCTTCCGATGGGATTTGGATGAATCAGCCAAGACTGTTTGGGCTTGTGTGCGCGCAAAAACTGCTTAATTCGCTTGGAAACAAATGATTTACCGAAGTGTATGTGTAATTCAGGCTGTAGTGATGGCCAGTTCGTCTCATTTGCCAACAGTAAATCATGAGCAATTGTGCTCCCGCAATTAGACGTTGCATCTCCTATGACAGGAATTCCATAGGCTTTCAACGTTTCGAAGATGGAGTTATCTTCCATTTGACCTACGGTCACCAGTATTTTCTGCGCTGATGCGATTTCTTGATTGAAATACGCAAAGTCCATCTTTGAACTTTGAACTTTGGACTTTGCTAGAGTTTTGTTTTGGAAAATAGCCGAGCTATTTTTCAAAACAAAACCTGGCTCAGGATAAAACGGTTCACTAATGGGCACATTGATCTGTACGGGCCCTTTCGGTTCCGCTAATGCAGTCATTGGTGCTTCAGTACAATCATCCGTTTCAAAATCATAAAAGGCCTTTGCGTGCTTTCCGAAAAGGTTTTCTTGGTAAATGGTTTGGCCATCCCATTGTCCAATCCATTCTTTCGGACGATCTGCCGTTAGAATGATTAAAGGAACTTCTTGGAAGAAGGCTTCTACTACGGCTGGAGCAAAGTTTAAACCCGCTGAGCCAGAGGTACAGCAAAGGATGACAGGACGGCCCGTTTTAAGGGCGATTCCTAGGCCAAAAAAGCCTGCCGAACGTTCATCCGCTATAGAGTAGCACTTGAATCCGCCATGGCGGGTTAAGGCAATCATTAAAGGAGCATTTCTGGATCCAGGGCATATAACCGCCTCATTTACACCTTGTTGGTATAAAGAGTCTACTAGTTCGATGATGCCTTTTGGAAATGCCATAGCAAAAAAAAGCCTCATAAGAGGCTTTTAAAATTATCCAAGATAAGTTTTTAGTGCTTTGCTTCGAGAAGTGTGTCGTAAACGACGGATCGCTTTCTCTTTAATTTGTCTCACACGCTCGCGAGTTAAATTAAATTTCTCACCGATCTCCTCTAGAGTCATTGCATGTTCGCCATTTAAGCCGAAATACAAGGTAACTACATCTGCCTCACGTTGAGTTAAGGTAGATAATGCGCGTTGTACTTCACGACGAAGTGAATCGTTAATCAAACCAGAATCTGGTTTGTCTTCAGAATCGTTCTCTAATACGTCTAAAAGCGAGTTTTCTTCTCCTTGAACGAAAGGTGCATCCATGGAAACGTGACGACCTGATATCTTCAACGTATCTACAACTTCACCCGTAGAGATCTCTAAAACCTCTGCTAATTCTTCTGGAGATGGCTCACGCTCGAACTTTTGCTCTAATTCAGAGAATGTTTTTGAAATCTTGTTCAAAGAACCTACTCTGTTTAATGGCAAACGTACGATACGAGATTGCTCCGCTAATGCTTGAAGGATCGATTG
>JBJOIV010000042.1:0-15541 GCA_046046955.1 Bacteroidota bacterium
CAATCGACGGAATATCATTCGCAATAATCGCGGTATCAGAGATTAAAATCACATCTGCTTTTAGCAATTCCTTATTCGCCGCCACAAAGTTTCCCAGGTTATCTGAGCCCACTTCCTCTTCTCCCTCAATCATAAACTTCACATTGCAGGCTAAATTACCCGTAGCACACATCGCCTCAAATGCCTTCACGTGCATAAAAACCTGACCCTTATCATCACAAGCTCCGCGCGCATATATCACGTCCTCTTTAATCACGGGTTCGAAGGGAGGATTATCCCAAAGCTCCAACGGATCAGCTGGTTGCACATCATAGTGCCCATAAACTAGCACTGTGGGAGCGGCAGGATCCACCATTTTCTCCCCATACACAATCGGATACCCAGGTGTTTCTTCTAATCTCACGTGATCTGCACCCGCGTTTCGAAGGTTCTCCGCTATCCACTCCGCTGCCTTTCTAACATCGCCCGCATAGGCCGGATCTGCTGAAATAGAAGGAATACGTAATAAGTCTAATAGCTCCGCTAGAAACCGATCCTTTTGGGAGGCGATAAATTCGTGTGTTGATTGCATAGTAAATGAAAATTTAAAGGCTTATAAACGGCCTTTTCGAGGAATAAGATACATCCGATTTTCCGTTCCTGAAATGATTCGCCCAATATTTTTACGGTGCGTAAATATCACTAAAAAGGAAATGATAAATCCGAAATAAATCAAAATAGGCAATTCCTTGCCAAATACCCCAAACTGAAGTAATAATGGAAATACCAACGAGGTTACCATCGAACCTAAAGAGACATAATGTGAAAACCCAAAGACGATTAAGAAGACCAAACTACTCACTAAAGCGGCCTGGGGATGAAGCGCAATGACCATTCCTAAGGTGGTTGCTACCCCTTTTCCTCCTTTAAAATCACAAAAAACGGGAAGTAAATGACCAATAATGGCTAAGAAGCCGAATAAAATCTTGAGTGTTACGCAGGTTTGCCAATCCACTAAGTTGAAAGTATATAAAACCGTAGCTAAGCTCGCTGCCGCAAATCCTTTCAAAGCATCCACAAATAAAACGATGGATCCCGCTTTTTTACCTAGCACCCGGAAGGTATTCGTTGCCCCCGCATTTCCACTTCCATGCTGACGAATGTCAATACCATGGTAACGGTCTCCATACCAAATTGCCGTCGGAATTGATCCTAACAGGTAACTTAATAAACAGAGCCCTACAAGTACTAAAAGCATATATTTTGGATTGGAACCTTGTAAATATAGGTCGCTGAGTTTACGAAATCAAACACATTAAAAATATTCTTGAAATGTTTAAATTTTCGTCTTTATAATGTTCTAAAAAGAGAAATTAACGGAAGCCATTAACCTAAATTTTTGGGGATTACCGTGATCTAAATAGGTCAAACGATGAAAGGCCTGAACCCGTAAAATCTTGAAAATGTTATCAATACCATAGCCTACCTCCGCAAAAGGCTTATTCGGATCTAAGGAATCAAAGGCATACTGATCTAAGAATTTAGAGCGCAGTGGGCTATTCACATCGCGCATAATCTCATGATTTGAAGCGCGTTGACTTCCCATTAAAATATTACCTGAAGCAATTAATCTCCACTTCAATTTCTTAATAAGTGGGATGCGATTAAAGAGCAATCCATCGAAATTATGATTGTATTGAATAGAAGCATAGCGATCACTCACAAATTCAAAATAGCTCATCGTGGAATACGCCGAACGAACGAAAAAGAAGGTTTCATTTCCTAAATGAGGGAACAACAAAGGAGCAGGTAAATCCGAGGGAGTATAACCCGCAGTAAACGTATAATCCGAGCGACCTAAGGACCCCAAACGGAAGGTTTGATACGCTTTCAAGGTGAATCGATCGTAATTGAAATCACCCCCTAAAAATCCTTTGTAGCCATGCTGGTATTTAAAGGTAACTACAGGGATACGTTTTGTGGCTAAGGTAATCCGCTCATTTCCATTCATAATGAACGTCTCGTTTTTCGCAAAACGCAACTCCACCGTCGCAAAGGTTTCCTGGTAATAGTCTTGTACGGCAGAGGCACGGCCTAATTCTGGATTCAAACGAAACTGAAAACGGAATAAAGGATCAAAGGATCTCGTATTCAGAGAGGTCGTTACGGTGAGACCTTTTGTGATTTCTGAGGAGAAAAAGGCTTCAGATTCACGTCTGAAAAATGCGCCAGAAAATGCACCCCAACGGGTGAAAGAATAAAACAATTTGTTATCCCCGATGAGCTCAGGCGTTAAACCTACGCGCTCGATATCATACGAATGTTTTAACCCGGCAACGGTCCACTTTTTCTTAGAGAAGAGGTAATTTACCTCAACCGCATACTTTGGAATTAAATCTTTCGTCCCAAATCCTACATTCCCGCGCAAAATCCAATGCTTATCGAAATTCGCATTGGTTCTAAAGCCCAGTCTAAAGCGAGCTCCTTCAATTTTATTGATGGCAAAACTAGAAACATAAGGACCGACCTCAATGTCATTAAACTTCTTGTAACCACTCAAAATAATCTCTGCAATCTCGACGTAGGTGCGAACTACGGGAAGGTTTTGGACGGAATCAATTAGCGCAGAGGCCAGTAGGTCTTGCGTACTGAGTGGCTCATGTCGCGCATTTTTCCAAAACTCTGGATTAGGCTGCATCGCATCCTCAGCCACTTCAGTCATTAAATCATAAAATCCCAGTTCGTGAGGTTTATTCACCACAAAATCCTTGTTAGAGATGTACATCTTTAACAACATCCCGGCGCTACCTTTCGTGATTTCTTCCAAATCAATTAGGAATCGGGTGCGCGCTGGCAACCAGGCCCCAGAACTCGTTTGTTCTAATTCCTGTGAGATCTTGATCTTATCAATAAAATTTAAATTCGCTCCCTTGTCTACCGAGGCATCTATTTGAACCAAGGCAAAAGAGGTAGTATCCACCCACATTTGGCCTCTGAAGACTAAATCCATTGGATTTTTAGGGTCAAAATCCAGCTGGTAGCACACGTGGCCATCCACATTCACGGTATCCCCTAAAAAGTAGCTATAATTTCCTTTCCAATTTTCACCAATCGGACTCGCAAAATCTTTGCCAAAGAAGCCGACGAAGTTTTGGTAGAAATTATAGTTAGCCACTAAATTTCCACCCACTAACTGAGAAATTAAGGAACCATCTTTAACCCCTACTCCTTTGATATTCGTCTTTAAAATCGTTTCCTTTTTCCGCTGCGGGCTTTCTAAATAATAGAATTTCCCCACTGACTCTGATATGTAGGTAGGGATAATCAATTTGCCGTCCTCCCCTGCTATTTTCTCGAACTTCTTAATCGCCTGAGCGATATCCTTCATCACCTTTCTCTCTTTGAATTTCTCCGAGATATTGTCCACATCTAATTCCATCTTAGCGTAGGAATCATATTCGTAGGCGGTTAATTTCGAACGATCGTTCTTTTCTCTATTTTTTATGACGCTACGAAGAATTTTGAAAGCCGGATTTTCGCCTGAATAAACGATCACTTCGGCCATTTCGCGACCAGTAGGCTCTAATTGAAAATCGACCTCTTGCAATTTAGCAGCTCTGGTAATTTTCTTCACACGTTTCTTATAACCCACGAATGAGGCGAAAAGACTATCAGCTGTATACTTCGAGTTTAAGGTAAATTCCCCTTGAAAATTAGTCGTTGTACCTTGACTCACCCCCACGAATCCTACGGAGGCAAATGGAATAGGATCCCCATTCTTGGCATCGGTAATGCGACCTTTGATCACATATTGACCAAAAACCGGTAATACAGCGAACAACAAGAAAAAAGCCAGCAAAATGCTGTATTTGAATTTCATGAAGGGGTTTTAATTGTGCAAACGTTACAAAAATAGCAAGCTTAACGAATTTTATACTATTCGTCGGCACATTTCTGTGTTTCGTCTAAGAAGTTTTTGAATTTCTCCAACGCACGCGCCCGGTGGGCGATTTGATTCTTTTCTGTCAAAGACATTTCAGCAAAGGTTCTTAGCTCTTTTTCAGGCTGAAAAACGGGATCATATCCAAAACCTTGATTACCTCTCGGGGCCTCCACTATATTGCCTTTTATTTCACCTTCAAATTGATGGTAGGTTCCCTGATGGTGGTAAGTTAAAACGGTCACAAAACGCGCATTTCGAGTACCCACTCCTTGCAGATTTTGCAACAGCAATTCAAGATTTGCTTGATCGTTTTTAGGCTCTCCCGCGTAGCGAGCTGAATACACACCGGGAGCACCTCCTAAAGTATCTACCTCTAATCCTGAGTCATCTGCTAAGCAAGTGACCTGAAATTTTTCGGCAATATATCGAGCTTTTTGAAGGGAGTTTTCAGCTAAGGTGGATCCTGTTTCTGGAATTTCCTCAGACAGGTTAAGTGTACTTAAATCGCGAACTGTAAAGTGATTTTGAAGTAAAGAGCTTAGCTCCTCCACTTTGTGCTTGTTTTGGGTCGCTAAATAAAGGACTGGATGCATTATTGAGCGGAAACTACTTCGATTTCGAAGTACAATGGCGAATAACCCGGAATAGTGGAATTACCTGCGGTACCATAAGCGATGGTATAAGGCAAAATCGCTTTCGCTTTCTCGCCCACTTTCATTTTTAGCACCGTCTCCTCGAATCCAGCGATCAGCTGACCAGCCCCAGCCGTGAAGGTCAAGGTACCGGAACCAAATTTAGAATCATAAATCACCTTATTGGTTGCATCTGTTTGAATATAACCATAACCTAGACGACCTAGGTAGTTAAGCTTCACTGATTGACCTAATACGACGGCCGCTCCCGTTGGATTCTCGAGTGTTTTTTGAAAAACTAAACCTGAGGAGGTTTTCTCCGGAGCCGTAAATCCATACGTACTTTGCATGGCTGTTATTTGATCTGCCTGATTCCTTATCGATAAGACCTCAACCTCCGCTTTAATTACTGCGTACGCAGGAACATTCCCGAAGGTATTACCACCAAAAGCCAAAGAAGAAGGTAATAAAAAAGTCCCTTTATCCCCTGCTTTCATGAGTGAAACTGGTAAAGTAAACATGCTTTGCGATACCCCGAAAACGATCGATTTCGATTGGCTAGCCACTCGAGAGGTAGAATCGACAAAGGTTCCATCTAAAAGGCTTAGCTTGTAGTGCAAAGTCACTAAATCAGTAGCCGCTGGGGCTTTCGTTGCACCAGAAGGGGTGATAGAATAATACATTCCATCTGCTGTCTTCGTATAAGATAAGCTCCGTTGCTTCAGGTAATTTTGAATATCTGTATCATTCTTTGCGACCTCCTGCTCCACAGGATTATCGACAGAACAACTTGTGATACCGAACGCCAAAGCGAAAAATAAAACCACATACTTCAACATACTATTCAATTTTTGCAACGTAAATCTCGAAACTTAAGGGTGTATAACCTGGAATACTTGAATTACCATTTACTCCATAGCCTAAGGCTGAAGGGAACACAATGACAGCCTTCTCTCCTAAACGCATTTTTTCAATACCCATTTGGAAGCCTGGAACGGTTTGCGTTCCACCTACCGTCACACTTAAACTATCCGTGCGAGCCATGTTGCCATCAAAGGCTTTGGAACTTAAAAAACGACCTGTGTACTTGATTTTAACGATTTTTCCCTGAGCAGGGATATCACCTGTACCCGCTTTTAAACGAATATAACGAAGTCCGTCAGTTTGTGTTTCTGTTATCGTGTAGCCATTGCGTGTGATGTATTCGCGAATCATATCGTCTTGTGTGCGGACCACATAAGACTTAATCTTCACTTTCATGGGCGTATAGGCTGGCAAATCAGGAAAAGCCTGAGCGGTACCTGGGATAACCATAGTAGCCTGCTCCCCTTCCCGCAAGGCGGTCATCAAGGTTGCAAACACCGGGTTTCCAAAACCATAACGTAAAAAATAAGGAGAATTAGTCGCTCGGTTTGTACTATCAAGCACCTTACCTGTCGCCAGATTAGAAAACTCGTAGTGTACATACAGCGAATCGCCTTTCGTCGCTAATTCTCCCGATGGATTCGATTTAGTCACGAAATAATAGCTACCATCTGTTAAAGCAGATGGACTTTGATTTTGACTAGCAAAGTAGGCTAAAATCTGTGTTTGATTTTCTTTCGCTTTCACATCGTCCTCTAAAGCGATATCAGACAGACAAGAAAACGTAAAAAAGGCAATAAATAGGAATCCGAAAACTTTCATTCAATTATTTCTTAGACAATACTTCTAATTCAAATACTAAAATAGCATTTGCAGGGATACGAGGAGCAGCTCCTTGTGCACCATAACCTAATGCTGATGGGATCACAAAAGTACCTTTACCTCCTTTTTTCAATAACATTAATGCTTCGTTGAAGCCTGGAACTAATTGACCTACTGGAGGCAAAGCAACACCAGCACCTTTATCGAATTCTTTTCCATCTAGGAAAGTTCCGATGTAGTTTACTTCCCATGACTCGCCCATTTGTGGACCTTCGCCAGCACCTGGGTTCGAGATAGAGGCATAAAGACCTGTTGAAGTTTTTGTAAACTTCTTGCCAGAATTCGCCACGTATGCTTCAATTAATTTTGCGTCTTTACCTGTTTGCTCAGCAGACAATTTCGTCATCTCTTTTTCGAATTCTGCACGAGATTGAGATTTCTTGATTTTAACGATGAAACGAACATCAGTACCACGCTTCAAGAAAGGAGGAACTTGTTGATTCGCATCCTTAAATAAGCTATCTACTGGCACGAAGATGGTTGCGCTATCACCTACTGACAATAAACGAAGACCATTTTCAAAAGAACCTTTAAATGAGCCTGCAGGTGCAGCTGGAGGTACTAAATCTTGTAATGGTTTACCTTCTTTACGAGAATCCTTGATCGTAGAATCCGCGTCATTTTTGATCACTAAATCAAACGTAATGATATCGCCTTCTTTTAATTTAGGAGCGCTGTCATCATGTTCGTGCTTTTGGATTTTAACTCCGTCTACTACTTCGACATTGTTACACGATGCTAGTGCCATTGCCGCTACTAAAATTACTGCTAGTTGTTTACGCATGATTTTTATTTTATAAATTTTTAACTCGATTTATTTCAGAAAGATACAAAGGTAACACTTCCATTAGTTTTTTCTTCGCCTCCACTAAACTTCCACCAGAAAAACGTCCGCCGGACGCATTTTTATGCCCACCACCTTCGAAATAAGTGGCTGCGAATGTGTTGACTGCAAAAGGCTCAATGGATCTAAAAGACAGCTTCACGCCGTCTGGACGCTCTATCATCAAGATAGACCAGACGCATCCCGTAATTTGCAAACCATAATTGACGATACCTTCCGTGTCTCCAGCTTGAGAATTAAATTTTGTTAAATCCTCCGCAGTGATCCACATAAAAGCTAAATGGTATTCGGGTAGGTATTCCATTCTTTGGCCTAACACATGACCAATAAACTTCAATCGATCAATGCTGGAAGAATCAAATACTTTGCGATGCACCTCATTTGTATTTACACCTAAATCAATTAAAGCCGCTACGACCGTGTGTACATGGGCTGTCGTATTCGGATGGCGAAAAGAACCGGTATCGGTCATAATCCCAGAATAAAGGCAAGAACCGATCGACGCATCTAACAAATCCTGATCCCCCCATTCTAAAATTAAATCGTAGATTAATTCACAAGTAGAAGCTGCAATGGTACGATGGTAATAATAATCGCCAAAGTCCTCCGGATCTAAATGGTGATCAATCACCACCTTTTTTGCCCGCGACTTGCGCACTAGCGGCGCCATATTGTGCAAACGCTGTATGCCTGAAAAGTCCAAACAGAAAATAAAATCAGCTTCCTCTACCAGGGTATCAATTTGTAGCTTGTGAACGAGCTCATCGTAAGCTAAAATATCCCCCGCACCGGGCATCCATTTCAAATTACCTGCTACCGCTGAAGGAACTGCTACAGTAGCTTGAATCCCTTTTTTCGCTAAATACCCTTGAAATGCAAGCGTCGAACCAATCGCATCCGAATCCGGATTATAATGAGCGGTAATGACGGCTTTCGTACCGGGAATTAGGAGTGATTTTAAGGCTGAGATGGAGGTCATAAAAAGGGAGGTGCCGGAAATAAATTTGGGCAAACGCAAAGTTAGAGATAAATTTGTTGAAAATTATACCCATGTCAACAAATAGAACTTTCACGATGATTAAACCGGATGCAGTCGCAGACGGTCACACAGGTCCCATTATTCAACAAATTGAAAAAGCTGGCTACAAAATTATTGCCATGACAAAACTGAAAATGAGCCCAGAAATGGCGGGTCAGTTTTACGCAGTACACAGCGAGCGTCCGTTTTTCCAAAGTTTGTGCGACTACATGTCGAAGAGCGAGATTATTCCAATGATTTTGGAAAAAGAAAATGCAGTAGCGGATTTCCGTACGTTCATCGGATCAACCAATCCAGCTGAAGCGGCGGAAGGTACTATTCGTAAGCAATTTGCTAAATCTTTAGAAGCAAACGCCATTCACGGATCTGATTCCGATGAGAATGCCGCTATCGAAGGCGCTTTCTTCTTCCCAGGAGTTTAACGGTGCTTGTAGAAGAGGAATCCATTCTCTTCTTTTTGGAAAATCAAGTTCGGATGGTATTTGAACTTATCTTCCGCATCCGCTTTCATAATAAAATAGGCTGGTCTATCCAGCTTTTTTGCTGCTAACAATACATCGCCCGCGGGACTTCCTGCGGGCTTTTGAAAATACAAGAGCTGTGCATAGGATTTGAATCCGACCGGTTCGATGTAGACTTTTTGGCCAACTTTCGCAATATAGAAATCAACCACCGTCGCTTGGGTATATCCCTCAATTTTAGGCACCACGATCGCCATATAAGCCATAATAGTGAGGAGAGATGCCGCAAACAAGGTGTGCAACTTCTTCGTAAACAAGAAATAGATCACGGCCAAGGCAAAAGCCACTCCGATTAAAAACTCCCATCCAGCCCAATACACCGGAGCTTGTAAATTTCCTTGAACGAATACGTCCTTGATGTAGGGAGCGATGATTCCCGCGTTTTGGCCTATCAATGGAACCGCCGTTAAAACAGTGGCTAAGATTAAGCCCACAAAACCGATGGCAGTTACATATTTCCAGTTAAACCGAAATTCGCCGCACTGCCATTCCTGCAATACGACCGCCGAGAAATACGTCAACGGTATCCAGCACATCGATGAATAATGCACAATCTTCGTCTTCACGATACTAAACAGAATCAAAACCACCCAAAACAAGACCTTCATCCAGTTCGAGAAATCATGCTCTTCTTTTTTAAGCCTAAACAATCTTGCCCCTGCCCAAATCGACACCGGAAAACATCCAATCAACAAGACAACAAAATGGTAATAAAAAGGCTGACCATGTCCCGCATCACCCGTCGTCATCAAGCGAACTTGGTAAGTAAAGAAGTCTTCAATAATCTGCCAGCCAAACTTATAAGCGATCAAACCATACCAGGCCACGAAGAATAAAACAGAGATCAAACCTGCTACTATCGCTCCCGTGAAAAGCCATCCCGTGATTCTTGAACGGTACAAAATTCCTACAAATAATAACGTCAACGCCCACAGTAAAAGCGCCGCTGGCCCCTTTGTCAACAAGGCTAAACCAATAGCGATTCCGGCAAAAATAACATTTCGGAAACGGCTATCGTCTTGAAAAAACTCCGAAAAGAAATACACACCCAGAAAAATCAACAGATTAAAAAGCGGATCTATGATCCCCGAACTCGCATACACATGGGGTGTAATGGCCACTAGATAGGAGAAGGCCCAGAGATTGCCAAAATTCGCACTCCATTGCTTTTTTCCAATCGCATACAGGGTCCAAAGCGTTAAAATGCCAATAATCGCGTTAGGGAAACGTGCCGCAAACTCCATCGAAATATCGGATTGTCCAGAGAACGAATCAAAGGCCATAAAACTCAATGCCTGAAGCCACAAAAACAAAGGAGGTTTCTCCCAGAAGGGTTGAAAATTGATTTGGACGCTCAAAAAATCTCCCGTCACAATCATCTCCCGCGCCGATTCCGCAAAGTTCACCTCGTCCCAATCGAACAGATGCGTCGAACCTAAAAACGGAATGTATACCGCCGCTCCGATGAAAGCCCAGAAAAGGTAAGGTTTATTTTGAACTGCTTTTAGCATAGTTTATGTGATAAAAAAGATAAGAGGAGCTTGTTCCTAGAAAAGCTCCCACCAGCGTATCCACTGGAAAATGTTGAAATAAATAGACTCTGGAATAGGCTACTCCCACGGCTAAAATTCCCGCGATAATACCCCAGTGAAAACGCTTTAAAAGCACCGCCACCCAGAAGAACATAAAAAAGGCTGCTCCCGTGTGCCCAGAAGGCATCGAGTTATATTCACTAATTAATAATCCGGGTACTATGTGCCATTTCACCCCGGATGAAGCAAAATAGGCTAATGGACGCAAGGCACCCGAAAAAACAAAATGCTTCAATAATTGAATCAATCCAGTAGACAAAGCATAGGAATAAGCATAAGGCAAAGCGTATTCTTTGCGAAAACGAAACAGGTAAATCAAAAATAAAACGGGCAAAACGACCTCGGCAATGGCTGTCAGACCTTGAAAAAGGATGTCAGTAAAAGGATTGTTCGCCTCATTGATCAAAAGCAGCTGATCCAGGCGCTCAGTGGAGCCCACAAAAAACCAACCCACCACTTCGAATAAAATAAAAATCCCCAAAAAAGCTTTTAGGGCCGGACTCCAATGCTTCATGCTTCGAAATTACGAATTTGTTCAGCGCAACTATTGCTGTTTTCGAATATTTTCGTAATTTCGCATTCTTTTTTACCCAAGAGTGAAAATGAACGTCCTAGAAGCATACCAGATACCGATACTTTCTTTAGAGGATAAAGTATACCAGTATTCCTTCACCGGGAACGAGGATTTTTTCGCTGCTTTCGAGCAGGAATGGGTTCAAAAGGGCGAATTTAACGCAAACGCGACGTTAGATAAATCGGCAACGATGATTCAGGTGAGACTGATAATCGATGGCCATTTGAAATTAATTTGCGATCGGTCGAATGAGGAATTTGAATTCCCTATTCACCTAGATGAGAAGATTATTTATAAATATTCGGATCACAATGAAGACATGGGAGACAATTTGTTCTTGTTGGACAGAAAGTCGCCTAAATTAGATTTATCGCAAGATTTATTCGATTTCATTGCCTTGCAGGTGCCTATGAAGAAATTGCACCCTCGGTTTGTGAAACCACTTGAAGAGCATGTAGATGGCGAGTTGATTTATACAACAGACCCAGAAGATGATAAAAACGCCGATCAGGAACCAGAAATGGATCCTAGATGGGCAGCATTAAAAAAATTAACAGACAATAATTAAATAACAATACAATGGCACATCCTAAAAGAAGACACTCAACTACTCGTCGTGATACTAGAAGAGCGCATGATTTCGGAACTCCTAAGCAATTAGCAGTAGACGGACAAACAGGCGAAACTCACCTTTATCACCGTGCTCACGTACATGAAGGTAACTTGTTCTACAAAGGAAAAATGATCGTAGAAGGATTCACGGTTAAGTAATTCCCTGGTAGACTGCAGCTTTACTCTATTTTTTCAGGAAAACTGAAAAAATCCCGTTAAAATGCTATTTTTTGACTAAATTTAATGCTATTTTTGCCAAAAGCTTTAGTAATTAAACATAATTAAATGAAAATAGCCGTTGATGTGATGGGTGGGGATTATGCCCCGGAAGCTGTAATTGAAGGAATACTTTTATCGTTACCAAGTCTTTCAAACGACGACACTATATTAGCCGTAGGTCCTAAGGACACCATCGAGCAATTATTAACGAAACACGGGTATGCTGGCAAGCAAATTGCGATCATTCACGCGGATCAAGTAATTGAAATGGGGGAACATCCGACCAAGGCATTATCTCAAAAACCCAATTCCAGCATCGGAGTTGGGTTTCATCTTTTAAAAGAAGGCAAAGCAGACGTCTTTGCTTCTGCAGGAAATACCGGCGCTATGATGGTCGGATCTTTATTTTCTGTCAAAACCATCGAAGGCATTTCTCGCCCAGCGATCGCCGGTTTCGTTCCTCAAGAGGATGGCACCTACGCGTTGATGTTGGATATTGGCGCGAATGCAGATTGCAAGCCAGAGATGTTAGATCAATTTGCGGTGTTAGGTTCGGTGTATTTTGAGGCCACTACAGGAAAGAAATCTCCACGTGTTGGTTTGATGAATATCGGTGAGGAAGAGCAAAAAGGAAATATCCTTTCGCTAGCAACCCATGCTCTTTTGAAAGAGAATAAGAAGATTAACTTCATTGGAAACTTAGAAGGAAAAGACTTCTTTAAGAATAAAGCAGACGTGATTGTGACGGATGGATTTACGGGAAACATTATTTTGAAGATGGGGGAATCTATCTACAAGATCATGAAGGACCAAGGAATCACGAATGACTTTGTCGAGAATACGAATTACGAAAAATACGGCGGTAGCCCGATCATCGGAATTAATGGGAATGTGATTATTGCACATGGGGCGTCGAGTCCTTTGGCAATACAAAACATGATCAAATTGTGTAGATCCGTCGTAGAATCAGATGTTTGCGGAAAAATTAAGGCCGCCATCGAGAACCAATAATCATTATGAGCCAAAAAATAAGTGCAGCCATCACCGGAGTCGCAGGATATGTACCGGATTATGTGCTGACAAATCAAGAATTAGAAAAAATCATTGACACAAACGACGAGTGGATCACCACCCGCACCGGCATCAAGGAGAGACGTATTTTGAAGGGCGAAGGCCTAGGAACGTCATTCATGGGAGCGAAAGCGGTAGAGGATCTCTTGAAGAAAACCAATACGAAACCGGAGGAAGTAGATATGTTAATCTGCGCGACGGTGACTCCCGATTACTTTTTCCCATCCGCTTCGAACTTAATCTGCAAGGCAGTAGGCATCCGTGAAACGGCTTCCTTTGACTTAGCAGCGGCATGCTCTGGTTTCTTAAACGCTTTAGGTGCAGGCACTGCCTTCATCGAGTCAGGTCGTTACAAGAAAATCGTGGTGGTGGGAGCTGATAAAATGTCTTCGATTGTGGACTATACGGATCGTACGACGTGCATTCTTTTTGGGGATGGCGCTGCGGCGGTGATGTTAGAGCCTAACTTCGAAGGTCTAGGTGTGCAAGACTTCATCTTAAAATCAGATGGCGAAGGATGTGAGTCCTTAATGCAAAAAGGGGGCGGTAGCGCTTACCCTCCTACCGTGGAATCGGTGGAAGCAAAATGGCATTACATTCGCCAAGAAGGTCAATCGGTATTTAAATTTGCGGTGACGCGTATGGCGGATGTTTCGGCAGAAATCATGGAGCGCAATCACTTGACGGGGGATGACATTAAGTACTTAGTGCCTCACCAAGCGAACAAGCGTATCATTGATGCGACAGCAAACCGCATGGGTGTGAGTGATGATAAGGTGATGTTGAACATCCAGAAATACGGAAATACGACGGCGGCGACGATTCCGCTTTGTCTTTGGGATTACGAAAACAAACTAAAAAAAGGAGATAACTTGATCTTAGCGGCCTTCGGTGGAGGTTTCACGTGGGGATCAGCTTACGTTAAATGGGCATACGACCCAAAATAATCAGAAATGGCAACTACAGCAGACATTAAAAACGGTATGGTGATTAAATACAATGACGATTTATATTCGATCATTGAATTCCTTCATGTAAAACCAGGAAAAGGCCCGGCTTTCGTTCGGACTAAATTGCGTTCTTTAACTTCGGGTAAAGTAATCGATAATACCTTCAACTCAGGCGTAAACATTTACCCTGTTCGTGTGGAGCGTAGAAAATACCAATTCATTTATAAAGATGAGTTTGGTTATAACTTCATGGACCAAGAATCATTCGAGCAAATCCTATTAGGCGATAACCTATGTGTGATGGCTGATTTGATGAAAGAAGGCCAAGAAGTCGAGATTTTGATCAATACAGAAAATGATTCTGCTTTATCTTGCGAATTGCCTCCATTCGTTGAATTGAAGGTAACTTACACGGAACCAGGGGTTCGTGGCGATACGGCGAACTCACCTAAGAAACCAGCGACGGTAGAAACAGGTGCGACGATTACAGTACCTATTTTCATCGAGCAAGATGAAGTAATTAAAGTAGATACAAGAACCTATTCATACGCTGAGCGTGTAAAATAATTAGCTACCTTTGTAGCGCTTAATTAACAAAAAGAATGGATACTAAAGAAATTCAACGATTACTCGATTATATCGCGAAATCTCCACTAGCAGAGGTTAGCATCGAAACAGAAGGCTTAAAAGTTTCTGTTAAGAAACACGGGGAAGCAGCTCCAGTAGTAAGTGTAGTTTCTGCAGCACCAGCGGCGGCTCCAGTAGCAGCAGCTCCGGCGGCGGCAGCGCCAGCGGCTCCAGCAGCACCTGCACCGGTAGCTGACAACTTATATACCGTTAAGTCACCCATGATCGGTACGTTCTACCGTGCTCCAGGTCCAGACAAGGATAACTTCGTAGAGGTAGGAACGGAAATCGCTCCAGGCAAAACAGTTTGTGTGATCGAAGCGATGAAATTGTTTAACGAAATCGATTCAGAAATCTCTGGAAAGATCGTTAAAATCTTAGTTGATAATGCTAGTCCAGTAGAATTTGATCAACCATTATTCTTGGTTGAAAAAGCGTAATCTATGTTTAAAAAGATATTAATAGCGAATCGCGGGGAAATTGCCTTGCGTATTATTCGGACTTGTAAGGAGATGGGCATCAAAACGGTGGCCGTTTTCTCTACCGCCGATCGCGATAGTTTACACGTTCGCTTTGCGGATGAGGCCGTTTGTATCGGACCTCCGCCCAGCAGACAATCTTATTTAAGTATTCCGGCGATCATTTCGGCAGCAGAAGTAACTGGTGCGGATGCGATTCACCCAGGATACGGTTTCCTATCTGAGAATGCAGAATTCTCACGTATTTGTTCGGAACATGGCATTAAATTCATTGGGGCTTCGGCGGAGATGATTAATTCGATGGGGGACAAGGCGACAGCGAAAGAGACGATGAAGCGTGCAGGAGTACCCGTTATTCCTGGTTCAGACGGCTTAATCGATACAGTAGAGGAAGCAAAAGAATTAGCGAAAGCCATTAAATACCCGGTAATCATCAAAGCTACGGCTGGTGGTGGTGGACGTGGTATGCGTATCATCCGTGAGGAGTCGGAATTCGACAAATTATGGGAGGATGCGAAGATGGAATCAGCGGCGGCTTTTGGCAACGATGCGATGTACATGGAGAAATTCGTGGAAGAGCCTCGTCACATTGAAATCCAAATCGTGGGCGATAAGTTTGGCAAAGCTTGTCACTTATCAGAACGCGATTGCTCAATCCAACGTCGTCACCAAAAATTGTGCGAAGAAACTCCTTCCCCTGCCCTTTCCGAAGA
>JBJOIV010000043.1:0-15475 GCA_046046955.1 Bacteroidota bacterium
TAGGTCACTAAAAAGGCGTAGGGATTTAGGTTGTGATTAACGGTGACTTGGTGTCCTTTCGCAGGACTGAAGCGGTAGTCGCCTAATTTCGAATCACGGGATTTGCTGACGATGAAGTCAAAGGAATAATCATGCCAAAGTTGAAAGCAGTATTCCGCTACTTTGGGTGGGAAGTGGTCAAAAAAGGAATCAATCTTTTTATTCTTCATCCAGATTTTAAGCATAAAAAAAGTCCTCCGCATGCGAAGGACTTTTTTCTGATCGTTGTGCTAAAATTATTTAGCAGCAGCAGTGTCAGCAGCAGCAGTGTCAGCAGCAGCAGAATCAGCTGGAGCAGCAGCAGCAGCAGAATCAACAGCAACAGTGTCAGCAGAAGCTTCTGCTTTCTTCTCACCACAAGATGCTAAAGTTACCATTGCAGCAACGAAAGCTAGAGCGAATACTTTTTTCATTTCTTATTTTGTTTAAGGTTTGAGTTACAAATCTACGGCATTATTTTATAAGTGCAAATAAATGCAAAATATTTTTTAAGATTTTTTTAAGGAATGGCTAATTTTTTTGGAAAATGTGCCGTAGCGGCCCGTATTCGGCTTAGAAATCCTTAAGAATTGCCCCCTTAAATTTGGGCTAAATTAGATTAGTCCTATTTTAACAGATCTTTAAAGCGGTCGTAAAAGCCGCTAGACTTGAATGTAAAGGTCTTGTGCAAGATGTAGTTCGACACAAAACTATAGCCCATCCCATGAATCGTGGTCCCGATTTGGGTGATATTGATCTTTTTTACCGAATAAGGTATGTGAAAGAAGAAATCCGGGTAGCGCGCGTGGATAAAATCGTAGGGGATGGTGCTGAATAACCAAGTGATGATCCCTGAGAAGCTAGCGACCAGGACGTATTTGAACATCTCGCGTCTTGTTTGCTTGCTTTGGCGAGCATTAAAGGCGAAGAGTTTGGTTAAGAAAAAACCTACTACTAAAGCAATGAAATAAGCTGGAAGAATCGAATCTTCGTAGGATACGCGAAACCAATCCTTAATTAAACCTCCTGCTAACAGTTGAACGCAAGCCCCTAATCCTGCCACAATAAAATAGGCGAATAAGTCTTTCTGATTAAAGAGGGCTGCTTTCTTGTCGCTCAAAGGCCTAGGTTAAAAAAGGTTTTTTACGATGCTTGGATAAACGCCTAATAACAAGGTACCTAACGTACAAGCCCACATCGCGAACTTCACTAAGCCTGGCAATTCAATGCGTTCGATATCTCCTTCTTTGAAGTAGATCGCAATGATTCCTTTGAAATAGTAGTAAACTCCGACCGCAGACATCACGATAGCTAAGATCACCGGATAGTAGACATGGCGATTAAAGATGTCTGAGAAGACGAAGAATTTACCCCAAAAACCTGCTGTCAATGGAATACCCGCTAATGACAACATCGCGATAGTGAAACAGAAGGCTAAGCCTGGATTTTGCTTCGCTAAACCTTCGAATGAACTGATGTTCTCTGGTTTCTCGGTGCGTCCTGTTTGGTACTCAGCTACTAACATCACTACACCGAAAGCTACAATGGTCGCTAGGGTATAGGATAAAGAATAGTATAAAATGGTCGACGGCGTAGTCACCTGTTTTGCGCTCACCGTTAACAACATATAACCTGCATGGGAAATACTTGAATAAGCTAACATGCGCTTTAACGACTGCTGATAAACCGCAGTAATGTTACCCACTAGAAGCGTTAACATGCTGATGTAGTAGATCGGGTAAACCCAAGTTCCGTACATGGATCCGAAAGGACCATTTAATAATTGATACAGCGCCGCGAAGCTAGCCGCCTTCACCACAGTCGACATGAACATGGTAAAGATCGTAGGCGCTCCTTCATATACATCTGGTGTCCAGAAGTGGAATGGAGCTGCCGAAATCTTGAATAAGAAACCCACTAAGATTAATAATACACCGATCGAAAGGAAGATAGGTGTAGATTCTGGCGGCGTATTCGCAATCACCTGAGCGATGTTTGCTAGGTAGAAGGAACGAGTCGCTCCGTACACTAAAGTAATCCCGAATAATAAGATACCCGTTGCGAAAGACCCCATTAAGAAGTATTTCAAAGCGGCCTCGTTTGAACGCAAATTGCGTTTATCTGATCCCGTTAAAACGTACATCGCAACAGATAAAATCTCTAATCCGACGAAGAACATAATTAAGTGATCGAAGGAAACCATTAAAATGGCCCCTACAACGGAGAACAATAAGATGGCGTAGTATTCAGCTGGATGGGTATGTTCTTCATCGATGCCAAAGCCTTTCGAGAAACTCACCACCATAAAGGCTGCTAATTGAATGATTAAGCTAAAGCTAATGGACGTGTTCGTCGTGTGGAACATGTGTCCGTACCACAACATTTCGTGATTCCAGTCCAATGCCGTTAAGGCCATGCTGCCCACTAAAAACAAAAGTGTTGCTGCCTGGATGGTTTTTCTAGAAAGCCAAAAGCCCAAGAATAAATTTAAAATACCTAGAAGTGATAATGCAATGATAGCCGTCATAATGCTTTTTAATACTATTTTATTTGAACCATTGGATTAATTGCTGAACCGCTGGCTCACTAAAACCTAAAACTGTCGATGGGAATATTCCACCTAAAATAACTAAAGCGCTTAAGGGAATTAATACCGCTTTCTCAGCACCCGTTAAGTCTGCAAAGTCAGATGTAATACGAGATACATTCCCAAACATCGATTTCTGAATCAAACGCAAGGTATACACCGCGCCTAAGATGATCGTGATACCGGCTATGATTCCGAGTGTTAGATTTTGATCAAACACACTCTTCAATAACAAGAACTCCCCGATGAAACCATTCGTCAATGGTAAAGCAACAGATCCTAAACTTAAGATCACGAAGGTTACCGTCAATGGATAAGAGAATTGTGTGATACCCCCTAATTGAGCGATCTCTCTCGACTTCGTTCTACGTTCGATAATTTCGATCACGAAGAACAAGCCGACGATGTTGATACCGTGAGATAACATTTGGTATAAAGCACCCTGAATACCTTCGATGCTACCGGATAAAATACCCGCAGACATCAAACCTACGTGAGCGAAAGAAGAATAGGCTAATAAGCGCTTCGCATCTTTTTGTTGAATGGCGATAATCGATCCATAGATTACTCCGATTACCGAAAGGACTGAAGCTGTTAATCCCCACGTTGCTACCCCTACCGGGAACATTGGTAGAACTAAACGAATCACTCCGTAGGTACCCATCTTTAACATGATACCTGATAATAACATCGTTCCTTGTGCAGGCGCAACGGTATAGGTATCTGGTTGCCAGGTATGGAAAGGGAAAACTGGCATCTTAATGGCGAAAGCCAAGAAGAAAGCAGCGAATAAATAACCTTGCTGATCTGCGCTAAGGCCTTTGGCCGTTTGGTACAACACATCCATGTCTGCTGAGTGGAACTCACCTGGCGTTTGTAAGTACACAAATACTAAGGCAATTAAGAAGAATAAAGACCCGAATAAGGTGTAAACGAAGAACTTAAACGTGATTGCATTCTTGTTTTCGCCGCCATAAATGGCTGCTAAGAAGTAAATCGGCAATAAAGACGCTTCGAAAAAGAAGTAGAATAAGAACGCATCTTTCGCTAAAAAGGCACCCATTAAGGCTGTTTGCATCGCTAGCATTAAGCCTTGGAATTGTGAATTATTCGCACGATCCGTGTTTGCTGTAGTCGCTACGATGAAGGGAACTAATAAAGCACAAAGTCCGATTAGCACTCCGCTGATTCCATCAACATATAAAGAGAAGGACAAACCTGCTTCCGCTACCCAAGGAGCAGAGAAAGAAACGGGGCTCAAACTTGCTTCTTGTAATGCGAAAGCGGTTGCCGCTAATTCAATGAGGGAGGCCGCTAGGGAAATGACGAACGCGTTTTTTGGCTTGAAGATCAACAAAGCTGATCCAATCAAAAGCGGGAATAAAAGTATAAATAGTAGATACATAGCTATGTGGCGATCGAAGGATTAATGAAGGATCGTACTTTTTAAACTAACAAATAAGATAACAACGATGGCCGCAACCATGCAGAATAAGTAGATGCCAACGTTACCGGTTTGGGCTCTGCGGAACTCACTCGACGCATATTTAACAAAACGACCTAAGCCCTCTACGAACAAGTCAATCACTAGGAAGTCGATCACTTGGAAGAAGAAATTGGACAAGAACGAGATCGGCTTCACAAATAAGGTATCGTATAATTCGTCGATATAGAATTTGTTGTAAATCACTTTTTGGATACCAGATACTTCTGCATCTTCTGCTGGAACCGATTTCTGCATTCCGAATACGTAAATGGCTAAGAACGCTGGCAAGAAAGCCGCTAAAAGTGGAGCGCCACCTTCTAAACTCAAGAAGTTGACTTCACCCGCTTCGCCTGCTTCTGGCAATAAGGGGGCTAACCAATGGGCTAAGAATTCATTCCCTCCTGCGAAATGCGGCAGGTTAATTAAACCGCCACCCACGGAGAATACCGCTAAAATGATTAATGGCAAAGTCATCGTGATAGGTGACTCGTGCAAGTGATGCGCTTGTTTTTCTGTTCCTCTGAACTCCCCGTAGAAAGTTAGGATAAACACACGGAACATGTAGAACGAAGTTAGGGCAGAACCTAAAATCGCTAAACTCCACATGATCGGATCATGGTGGTAAAGGCTCGCTAAAATTTCGTCTTTGGAGAAGAAACCGGCAAATGGAGGAATACCCGCAATCGCGATCGTACCTAACATGAAGGTGATGAACGTGATAGGCATCTTCGATTTCAATCCACCCATGCGGCGAATATCTTGTTCGTCAGACATCGCGTGAATCACCGAACCTGCGCCTAAGAATAACAAGGCCTTAAAGAAGGCGTGTGTCATTACGTGGAAGAAAGAAGCGGTATATGCGGATGCGCCTAAACCCATGAACATGTAACCTAATTGGGATACCGTAGAATAGGCAAGGACTTTCTTGATGTCGTTTTGGAATAAACCGATCGCAGCTCCTAATAAGGCAGTCGCTAAACCGATCCAACCTACGAAGTGCAATACTTCTGGGCTTAATTCGAATAAGGCATTGGCACGGATAACCATGTAAATACCAGCCGTCACCATCGTCGCTGCGTGAATCAAAGCAGATACCGGAGTCGGACCTGCCATCGCGTCTGGAAGCCAAGTAAACAAAGGAATCTGCGCTGATTTACCCATCGCACCGATGAATAAACAGAAAGCGATGATGCTTAAGTCGGTGGTATAATCACCGCTTTGAACGGCTGCGAAAATCGTTTGATAATCTGTTGTCCCAAAATCCTGGATCAACAAGAAAATACCCACTAAGAAACCTAAGTCACCAATACGGTTCATGATGAAGGCCTTGCGAGCCGCATCTCCATAGGAATTCTTTTGGTTCCAGAATCCAATCAATAAATACGAACACAAACCTACACCTTCCCAGCCGATGAATAATACAGTGAAGTTTGCCCCTAAAACCAGGATTAACATGAAGAACACGAACAGGTTCAAGAAAGCAAAAAACTTGCCAAAACCCGCGTCATGCGACATGTAACTGATCGAATAGATATGAATTAAGGTGCCTACTCCCGTGATTACGAGGAGCATTAAAATCGATAATTGGTCGATTTGGAAGGCAAAGGGAATCTTTAAATCACCTACATTAATCCAATCCGCGATGGGCAAAATTTGCGCCTGGCCATCGAAATTCAAGAATAACTGAAGCGATAGTGCGAAGGCTACCAAGGGAGGAATTGTTCCAATGATGCCCGCGATTTGCTTCGGCAATTTAGGGTACGCTAAACCATTAATAGCAAATCCTAGTAAGGGTAATAGTGGAATAAGGAATAGTAAAGACATATTAATTTGGCGGAATGGGTTCGCTGAATTAGTTTTTTAACTTATTGAGAACACCGATGTCGATGCTTTGAATATTGCGGTAAATCATCACGATAATGGCTAAACCTACAGCGACTTCCGCTGCGGCCACGGCCATGATGAAGAACACGAAGATTTGACCCGCAGGATCTGAATAATACGATGAAAAAGCAGCTAACAACAAGTTAACGGCATTTAACATTAATTCGATCGCCATGAATACGATGATCGCGTTTCTGCGAGTTAATACGCCCAAAATACCGATACAAAACAAAGCAGAGCTTAAAATAATGTAATGCGTTAATGGAATCGTACGAATAATTTCAGGTATTGATTGCATAGTCTTAAATAATTACCAAGGCTTCAGGCAAAAGCCCGTCCAAAAAATGCATTTATGCGAGGCAAAAATACGAAAATATCTGATAGCCTCGACATCAAAAATGCCTTAACGCTGAAAACCTTGCAATTTTATTTCAGTTAGTTTACGCTTCGTGTCCATCGGGAAATCGCCCTTCATCATCCAGTCATAATAAGAGGGGTCAGACTTCAAAACCTCCATCACGGGTCTACCGATGTGTTTGCCAAAATTAAAGCAAGCCACCCGGTCCTTATTATAGGCCATGCGGTTAGCGTAGTCGATTGAATTAGAGGCGCTTAGCTCGTGCAATTTATCCATGTCATTTTGGATTGGGAAGACTTCCTTGCCGTCCGCATCCTTAATGGATTTATTTGCGTAGTGTTTTACCTGGGCATTTAATACCTCAAGCGTGGCTAACACATCCGCCTCAGCTCCGTGGGCTCCGATTAATTCTTTGCCACAATAAAATTGGTAAGCAGCAGTCAAGTTGCGTGGCTCCATTAAGTGGAAAATGCGTTGAGCATCCACTAATTTTCTGTTTTTCATGTCGAAATCCACCTCAGCGCGAAGCATTTCCTCCACTAACATAGGCACATCAAATCGGTTAGAATTAAATCCAGCAAGATCACATCCATCTAAAAAAGTCGCTAATGAACGAGCCACCATGCGAAAAGTAGGCTCGTCCTTTATGTCCTCATCATAAATTCCGTGTACTAAAGAGGCTTCTAAAGGAATTGGGATACCCGGGTTCACGCGACGCGTTTTCACCTCCACGGTTCCGTCTAGATTGGCTTTGGCAATCGAAATTTCCACAATGCGATCGCGGTTAATTTGAATGCCGGTCGTCTCTAAATCGAAAAACGCTAGAGGTCTCTTGAGTTGTAATTGATGTTCCATGGGATTTTTTAAAATGGGCCAAAGCAAAGATAAGTTATTATTACCTTTGTCAAATGAATTTTCAACCGAAAGCGCTTTTTTTTGACTGGGATCATACCCTGTGGGATCATGATTTGAATGCCCGCGAAGTATTATTGGATTTAGCGCTTGAATACGAGTTCCACATCGAGCCGGAGAGTTATTGGGCGACCTTCGAAAAAATTAATAACGGTTTATGGGATCAATACGCAGCAGGTGAGATTTCGCAGGCTGAATTACGGGAGATTCGCTTTGTTCGCTTTTTTGAGGAGGTCGGGATCCAGGGGCCTGCGCAGGAATTCGGGGATAAATACCTCGAACGCGCACCACGGAAAACGAATTTGATGCCGGGTGCTTTTGAGCTTATTCAAGATTTAGCGGAGCATTTTCCTTTGTACATTTTAACAAATGGCTTCGATGATATTCAATACGTGAAGATTGAAGGAGCTGGTATGCGCTCTTTTTTCAAAGAAATTATCACCTCGCAGCAGGTGGGGACGAAGAAACCGAATCCACAATTTTTCCATTATGCGTTAACGCGTGCTGGAATTCAAGCCGAGGAGGCCTTGATGATCGGCGATCACGTGGAAGCGGATGTACGCGGTGCTTTGCAGGTGGGAATTCCGGCTATTCACTATAATCCCTTTTCAATGGAAACGGATTTGCCTCACGAAATACAGCACTTGGATGAGCTGAGGGCTTTACTCAAAAATCGATAATTGGTTATCGCTCGATTTACGATCAAAAATCTTCTTATCTCGGATGAATTTCTTGTTCTCTTCTAAGAACAAAATGAATTGCTCGATTTGCGCGTATTGCACACTGAAATCGATGTTATTCACATCATAAGATTCAACATAGACTTGTTTGAAGTCAGTGATAACGTAGTCTAGGCGCTGAATTCCGTATTTTTGAAGACCTAAGAGGTAGAGGTTTTGGTGGTTAGTTAAAAAGCGATTCGGCTCATAATAGGCCGTGCTTTTTAAGTCAAATGCCACCGTATCGCCCACGCCATCTATGTAACCGTAAATTTGGGCGTTTTTGTAGCGGGCTTCTACGTAAAACTGGGTCTTGTATTTTGCAGGTAATAAGTCGCGGGCTTGATCGATGATTCCTTCCGCGAATGCCTCTTCATTTTCACCTAAGGTCACCGCTCGCTCAAAATCAATCCCCTTTTGCTGCGCATTCGTGGTCGGTTTTTTAACCCGATTAATGCGGTCAATTAACTCAATTTCATCCACAATAATCTTGCCATTCGAATCGCGAGATTGATTCGCATAGAGATGAAAGGAATTTAAAAGTGTGGGATATAAGCGGTAAATCATGCTGCAATTTATTGAATTTGGAGGCGAGTCACAATTTCATCTTCGATTAAATGCGATTTTGTGATCTCTTCCACATCTTCCACTTGTACATTGCCGTAGAAAACGCCTTCTGGGTAAACGACCATCGTAGGGCCTTTTCCACAGAAATCAAGGCAGCCTGATTTTTGGACGCGGATTTTAGCGGTTCCACCTTGTGCGGCATAGCTCGCACGGAAAGCATCGACTAATTCCATTCCGTGAGCAGAACCACAGCATTTTTTAGGGGCATCTTTGTCGTTAGCGCAGATAAATACGTGTTTTTCGAAGTGCATAGTTTTAGCTATTTAAAAGTAATACGATAGGACAATGGTCCGAATGCTTCACATCTGGCAGGATGGAGGCATATTGAATTTTAGAGGCCAAAGGCTCAGAAACCATTTGGTAATCAATTCGCCAGCCCAAATTTTTACCTCTTGCTCCGGCGCGGTAAGACCACCAGCTGTAGTGGTGCGGTTCCTCATTCACCGCCCGGAAGGAATCTACGAATCCGCGGCTCACAAATCCATCCATCCATTCGCGCTCCTCGGGTAAGAAACCAGAGCTGTTCGCGTTGCCTTTTGGGTTATGAATATCGATGGCTTTGTGGCAAATATTGTAATCGCCAGCGATGACTAAATTGGGGAATTCAATCTTGAGGGCGTTAATGTAATTTTGAAAATCACCTAACCAGTCCATCTTGAAGGCTTGGCGTTCATCACCGCTAGATCCAGATGGCATGTAGACAGACATCACGGAAAATCCGTCATAATCTGCACGCAAAACACGGCCTTCTGCATCGTATTTATCGATACCGCAACCTACGGACACGTTATTGGGCCTAATCTTACTGAAGATAGCCACACCTGAATAGCCTTTCTTCTGAGCAGAATGCCAATAGACTTCATAGCCTAAAGCAAAGATTTCAGACAAGTCCACTTGCTCGACTTCTGCCTTCAATTCTTGAATACACAGGATGTCCGGATTTTCCTCTTGTAGCCAAGTGGTAAAACCTTTCGTGATGGCGGCACGGATGCCGTTGACGTTATAACTAATGATCTTCATTCGGGAATACCTCGGTTTTGAAATAGTGAATGACGTGTGCTTTTAATAGCAGTTCTTGCTCTTTTAGCGGAAGCGAAGGGATAGCTTGGATGTTTTTCCAATGCGGCCAACCTTCCTCATCTAAACCTTCTAGTTCGTAAAAGTCGCTATAGCTCAGTACCTTACAAGTGGCAATATGCAGGAGGTCCTGTTTCTGTTCTTTGGTAAAATGCGCGTGTCCCTGCCCTAATTCCTGAACGCCTATCATCAATAAGATGGGCTCCATTTCGGATGGTCGCTTGCCAAACGTGTTTTCGAAAAAATCGAGAATCATCTCCCATTCTTCAATAACAACGGCGGGCTCAAATTCCATATAGCGTGTGATTTAAATGAGGCGCAAATTAGGGACAAAAAATGATAATTTGCGGTAGATGTCGTAATTTTGGAAACCAATAACCAAAAAATCAGTTTATAAAATGCATTCGATTGCAGAACCACGTGCCTTTCATACCCTTCGAACGAATAAACGAACCTTTAAAAAAATGAAATCCTTCTCCATTCCCTCTTTATTTAAGAGTAACGTGATAGGTCAAATCAAGGAATCTCGTCGGGTTCAAGATAAATTAAAAAAGGATTTTACGCCTACGCACTTGGATTTTGGTCCGGTGGAGGTGTTGCTATCGAGGCACTTTGGATTTTGTTATGGAGTGGAGAATGCTGTAGAAACGGCGTACCATATTATTGATCAAAACCCGGATCGCCGCATTTTCTTATTGTCTGAGATGATTCACAATCCGGCCGTAAATGCAGATTTATTAGACCGAGGTGTACGTTTTATCCAAGATACCTCTGGGAATCAGTTAGTGCCCTGGGAGGAATTGAGCGCAAATGACATTGTGATTGTGCCGGCTTTTGGGACCACCTTAGAGACACAAGCGATCTTGCAATCGCGCGGAATCGATCCCTATGCTTATGATACGACCTGTCCTTTTGTGGAAAAGGTGTGGAATAGAGCAGATGCGATTGGGAAGAAGGATTACACGGTGATTGTACACGGGAAACCAAGTCACGAAGAGACGAAGGCTACGTTTTCGCATTCACAAGCGGTGACGCCTACATTAATCCTAAAAAATATCGATCAAGCCGTTGCTTTAGCGGCCTATATCAAACAGGAAAAAACGTCGGAGGAATTCTTTGCGGAATTTGAAGGCCAATATTCAACGGGTTTTGATCCGATGAAGGATTTGAAGCGTATTGGTGTCGTTAATCAAACGACCATGCTCGCGACGGATACGCAAGAAATTGTGGATTATTTGCGTCAGGTGATCCGCTTGCACTACCAAGTGGCTCCGGAAAATATCAAGGATTATTTTGCTGATACGCGTGATACGCTTTGTTATGCGACGAACGATAACCAAAGTGCAACCTATGGTTTATTAGCCGAGGAGGCCGATTTTGCGATTGTCGCTGGCGGTTATAATTCTTCGAACACGGCGCACTTAGTTGACTTGTGTGTGGCGAAATTACCGACCTATTTTATTAAGAATGCGGATAAATTGATTTCAGCAGAAGAAGTATTGCATTTTGATAATGTGACCAAAGAAGAGCGTACAGCCTCTTCCTACATTCCTGCTAAAGAAAAAACACGTGTACTGTTGACCTGTGGAGCCTCTTGTCCAGATGCGGTGATGGAAGAAATTTTGCGAAAATTAGTGTCCTTTTTCCCAGGTTCAAAGGACGTGGATGAGGTCGTTAATACGATTCTACAATCTTCTTAACAGCAGGTAGATAGCCTTCCCCGAAAAGATTTACATGTACTAATAATGGGTACAGATTATAGAGTGGAATTCGCTCGTGGAATCCTTTTTGGATAGGGAAATTCGCATTATACGCTTCGTAAAATGCTTCCTCAAATCCACCAAACATGGTAGTAAAAGCAATTTCAGCCTCTCTCAATCCATAATAACAGGCTGGATCGACTAAGGTAATTTGTCCCGCGGGATTTGTCATCGCATTACCCGACCAAAGATCTCCATGGATCAAGGCAGATGATTCATTCGGTAAAAGAGAAGGTAATTTTTCGAATAAGACTTCTAATTTTTCCTCTAAAGTGCCCTCTATTTTACGGTCATAAACCGCTTGAGTTAATTGCTTTCGCAATCTATTCTCTGTAAAAAAGGCGACACCATCGGTGTTCCAGGTATTGATTTGAGCAGCAGAGCCGAGGTAATTTGTATAGTCCAAACCATGCCCTTTCGGACTCGTGTTTCGATGTAATCGCGCCAGTTTCTCCCCAAAATCCTCCCAGTAATTCGCCGCTTTCTCTCCCGACGGAATGCATTCCATCATCAAATATTCCTTCTCTTCCATCGAACCCACGCCGATAACGCTAGGCACCGAAATGGTAGATGTGCTTCCGACTAAATTTAGATTTTTTGCTTCCGCCTCGAATAAACCTTGGTGATCACCTTGGTTCCATTTAATGAAATACTCGTCACCCGACTGCAATTTTACGCGCACCGCTAAATTGAAATTACCCCCATAAAAGAATTCCAAGTCCTTCACTTCGGTGTTTTCTCCTAAGTGATGCTGGATAATTTTATCAATAAATTGGTATTGTGCTTGCGTTTCGGTGGACATAAATCAAAATTACGATTTTCTTTTATAAAGCGGAACCGTGCTGCAAGGTTCTCCATAAAACAAGCTCTTCGCCACCGGCTGCAATAATTGCGTGATTTTAAGGTAGGCATCTGTGGGAACGGATTCTTTCGAGCAACCTTTGATGACGATTTTGGCATCCTGAAAATCAGCTGGATTTACCTTTGCTAAAGCCTGATCAAATAAAAGTTTTTCCAAGTCTGCTAAATCCCCGAAAACAAGTGTCTTCGCAAAAGGAGTCAATTGAACCCCTAGCAGCATATAAGCCCAAGTGGGAATAATCGCATCTTCGCTACAACCCACTGCTATGTGTTTACCAGAATAAATGGACCAATCCTGCGAAGCAATAAATTCCCGAAAATCTTTTTCTCGTAGGGCAATTCCCTGGAATAACTGATCCTTGATATCGATAAAAACACGCTCCCCAGGAATGCGCAAATCCTCTAGGTCGATTTGAGTTAATCCGCTTTGGTTCACCCGATTGATGATTTCTTCAGCCATATTACAGCGATTTTAAGGTCGGTTTAGTACCCATGTATTCCTTTAAATAATCGGGCTCTTTTGTAACGAAGTTTTCGAATTTTTCGTTCAAAAAGGCCTCATAAGCTAATTTTCCCATGTATTGAGCCTCTGGGCACAAAGGTTCTTCAACAAAAGTGATGGCGGTGTGAGCACAAGTTTCCTTCCATTTAGCGGATCCATTTCCGAATGCAAGTACAGGCTTGAATTCCTGAAAAGACTCAGGGCTTAAAATATGAGCTTCTTGCGGAGATTCTTCGTTTAGATCAGAGGTGTACACTGCCGCATAAACTTCCATTCTTCTCGCATCTAAAAGCGGTAAAAGTAATGTTTCAGCTGGCGCCTGAACAGCAGCAGCCAAGATTTGCAAAGTAGGTAAACAAATCAAGGGTTTATCTAACGCGAAACAGATTCCCTTTGCGGTCGCTAAACCAATGCGTAAACCAGTGTAGGAACCGGGGCCATTTGAAACAGCAACAGCTGAAATATCTGCCAGCGCGAAACCCGCTGTTTTCATCACCTTTTCAATCAAAAGCGTGAGCGCTTTCGAGTGTGAGCCCTCCTCAGAAACCAATTCCTGGCTGATCAATTGTCCTTTATCGTGTAAGGCAACGGAACAATTTTGGGTCGACGTATCTAAACTTAGGATCAGACTCATGTTAATTTTTAATTAATTCTAGGCTTTTCAAAAGGGTAGGGTCATGTTCAAACGACCACTCATTGATTCCCTTTTTATAATAATACTGATGTACGATTTCTTGTTCTAAAAGACCTTCGATGACCTTTTTATTTCCTTGCAACTCACGCGCCACGGAGGAATCCCATTCTGGTTTTAGCCGGTCTAGCTCTTTCGTTAAATTCGCGTATAAAATATCTTTCGAAGTCTCTTTCAACACATCGCGCATCTGTTTTTCCAAAGGGCTTTCGTAGTGAAACTTGCTCGCCTTCACCCATTGAACAAACGCCTCGTATTCCGTATCGTTTAAGTGAAAATTAGCGGCAGGGGTAATTTTAGCCTGCTTTAGTTTATATAAACGCGCATATTGGAAGAAAATCCGCTCTTTTAATAACTGCTGAATTAGGCTATTCGCTTGAGGTCTTCCCACCAACACATCGGGCTCGATTCCTCCTCCCGCATTTACTTTTCTTCCTTTCCGAGTTTTAAATTCTTGCTTAACAGTGTCCTTATTTTCGGAATAGTCGATGGCCTGTATGCAACGCCCACTCGGGATGTAGTATTTCGCAGTCGTGATTTTGATTTTCGCTCGGTACGGTAAATCGCGGGTCACTTGCACTAGGCCTTTGCCAAAACTCCGCTGCCCCACAATCGTCGCCCGATCATAATCCTGCAAAACGCCTGCTACAATTTCGGCAGCTGAAGCCGAGTTTTGGTTGATTAAAACCACTATCGGAAGTGAATTGTCCCAGCTCGGATTTAACGCTTTATAAGTTGCGTTCCACTCTTTCAATTTCCCGCGTGTGCTCACGATGGGTGTTTCCTTATCTAAAAACAAGTTACAGATATCCACCGCTTGGGTTAATAAGCCACCCGGATTGTTTCGTAAGTCTAAAATCAAATGCTTCATCCCGTCCTTCTTCAATTGAAGTAAGGCGGCTTTCATTTCTTTTGTAGCGGATTGATTGAATTCTTCCAGTTCGATATAACCGATTCCTGGGCGAATGAGGCCGGAATAGCCTACGTTTTTGATTTGTACGGTGGACCTTTGCACCGTCAAGCTGAGCTTCTCCTCCCCACGTAAGATTTCTGCGGTTAATTTACTGTCTTTGGGTCCTTTGATTAACTGGCCTGGATCTGAATCTTCTGTGATTTTTACCCCATTAATGGAGAGTAATTGATCCCCTATTTGTAGTCCAGCTTGCAATGCGGGGCTGTTTTCGTCCACATAGGTAATGTAATAGCCTTTATCCACCCAAGAGGCCCGGATTCCGATTCCCTCGTATTTGCCGGTGGTCAAGGTGTTAAATTCGTCCAAATCCTCTTCCGGATAATACACCGTATAAGGGTCTAGTTGATCCAGCATGCCATCAATGGAGTTTTTGACCACCTTGTTCGGGTCGATGGGGTCGACGTAGAATTGATTTAATTCTTTGATGACGCTTGCGTAGATATCCAGGTTTTTAGCCAGGTCAAACAACTGGTCTGCCCGGCTAAAAGCCCACAAGCCCATACCCAAAACCACGAAAAGGCTTAGTTTAATTAGCTGTTTCATTCGGCTGGGTGAATTTATCAAGGATGGCGGCCATTTTCTTGTGGATTTTGTCAGAAGGTTCGATGGTGGAACCAATATAGACAAAAGCCAACACATCTGGAAGTTTCAACCTACCCTCCACTTGAAAATGAGGTTTGTTTAGGCGGTAAGCCTCGCGGATGCGACGCTTGAGAGTATTTCGGTCCACGGCTTTGCTGAAGCGACGTTTGGGAACCGAAATCAAAATCTGAGGTTGCTCGAGTCCGGGCTCGAAGGTATTCTCCCGGATGTATAAAACACGAAAAGGATAGACAAATCGCTCTTCAACGATTCGACTATCCTTCTCGAATAAGGAATCAATAATCTTAATATGCGTTAGACGCTCCGATTTAGAAAATGTAAATTTCAAAGCAGGAATACTAAGTGTACAACAATAGCAAACCAGAAATCTTCTTTTCTAAGATCTATGGCTTATTTGCCTCTTTTTTCGTCTGAAAC
>JBJOIV010000044.1:0-14741 GCA_046046955.1 Bacteroidota bacterium
CTGATTTTTAATCTAAAACCGAAATTAGCTAAATTTTTCGGCTATTTTTACAGCAAATACGCGTCATGGAGAAAAATTTAGTCGTAGGTGGGAGTGGTTTTTTGGGGCTAAACTGGCTGGAATATTTGCAGCAGCAGGGCTCAGAAAACGAGGTCGTTGTTTTCGCGCACGAGAAACCTGAGGGAATCGAGTTTCCTCCCTTTGTTACGTTTGTGGCGGGGGATTATGCGGATGCGCAGGCTTTGGATGACTTATTCACAAAACATTCTTTTGATCGCGTATTTCATTTCGCGTCTTCAATTATTCCCGCAATTTCCTCCGAAAATATCCGTCAAGATATCGAATCTAATTTATTGCCTACCATCGGTTTGATGGAGATGATGAAGAAGCACCAAGTTTCTAAATTGCTTTATTTGTCTACTGGAGGTGCGGTTTATGGAAACGTCAATCAGGAAAAAGTGCCCGAAGACTATCCCTGCAAGCCTATTTCCTCCTACGGAATTATCAAGCTGGCTGTGGAGCATTACATCGAATTGTATGCGAAATTATACCAGATCGATTACTTGATTTTGCGCTTGTCGAATCCTTTTGGTTCGTTTCACCGGTCGCCTAAACAGGGTGTAATTAATATTGCGGTGAGAAAGGCCTTGAAAGGGGAGGTGATGACGGTTTGGGGCGATGGCTCGCAAGCGAAAGATTATATTTATGCAGGCGATATTGGACAGGCTATAAATGGCTTGATTCAAGCTGGAGTGAAAAATGAGACGATCAATGTGGGTTCGGGCGAGTCGTTGACCTTACAAACGATTATCAAACGCATTCAAGCGAAACTACCCGCATTCCAAGTCGAGTACAAAGAGGCTAAGGTGACGGATGTGCAAAAGATCTGCTTAGATACCTCGAAATTAGCCTCTATCATGCCGTGGCAGGTTACCTCCTTTGATCAAGCCCTAGAAGCCACCATCGCTTACGAAAAAGCTAGACTTTCTTAGCCACTAACACAAACGTGCAGGCATCTTCATTGCGTGATTTCGCCGTGATGATTTTATCGAAAAAGATAATTAAGGGTTGCAAGATCAAAGACAAGATAAAGCGCAAAGGTTTGGGTAGTTTAAAAAGTAAACCATCCTGAAATAATTGCAATCCCATCGCGGAACGGCCTAAAATTCCTTCGAAATAGACCACCTCGAATCCAGCTTCTGTTACGATCTTTTTTAATCCCGTTGATGTCCAGCGCCAAAAATCCGTCGGATCCGGATGGAACATCCAATAGCCGTGCGTAGATAGAATCAATTTGCCTTCTTTTTCTAAAATGCGGTGTGCCTCTTTTAGGTAGGCTTTGGGATCCTCCACATGTTCTAAAACCTGCGTCGAAAGCACGAAACCGACACTTTCTTCTGGCATATCAATGATGCCGGCCGGATCGACTACCACGTCTGCTTTCGTGTTATAAGCTAAATCCAAACCGATGTATTGCTCCACAAAGGGCTTGAACAAAGGTTCGTAAGGTTTGTTTCCACAACCGTAATCTGCCAACAATTGATGCGGGGAATTGCGCACATACAGGGAGATAACCCGTTCTAATTGCTTGCGCAGCTGGATTAAATAGTAGTAGCGCGCGGACATGCGGCCCGTGATTTTAGGGTATAGACGTTCGATTCCAGCTTCTCTACTTTCCATGATTCAGGCGTTTGTACTCGATTAACGAGTTTTTATACTCAATAAAATCCGCAGATTGTTTCAGGTATTTTTTAAATAAATGGATCTTTTTTTCTCGATAAGAAACGCGGGCGAGTCCCAGGTAAGCGAGTCCTCTGATGTCTTTCGTGAGGCGTTCTTCGAAGGGGAAATTGGTTGATTTTGTATACCAAAACTCCGCTTTTCGGAAGTCCTTTCTTTCGACCTCTTCCCGCATACCACGAAGGGTATAGGCCGCACCCGTGTAATAGGGAGATTTTAGGGCCTCCATTTTTTCGATAAAGGGTTCAGCCTCTTCGAATTTTCCAGTTAGGGTAAGCAATTCAGCCCGCTGGAGCAGGTACCAGTGGTTGTTTGGGAAGTTATCGCTGAGGATTTGGTTGTAGGCCAAAGCCCGCAGAGGGTTGCCTTCGTATTTGTTTTGGACATATCCCATATAGAAAAGGGATTCATTCTTGACGAACGTGGTTTTACGCGTTCCTGCCTCTAGTTGGTTTAATCCCAGGCGTTTATTGCCATCCTGAAACAAAAACATAAAGGGTTTTAAAACTGGGTGCAGTTCGGGATAGGCAACGCTGTAGTAGTTGTACATCCCCGTTGAATAAAGAAACTCTGGCTGTTTTTCGGTGTTTTGCAAACCGATTTTCAAGAAGCTATACGCCTTCTTGGCATAGGAAACGACCTTCATGAAATTCTGTTCGTCCGCTTCGTAGGCGGCTAGAAAACCGAGCGAAGCCGTGCAAAAAAAAGAGGCTTCCAGGTTAGTCTCATCTTCATCATATTGTTGCTGAGCTAACTCGTAGGCCTTTTCTAAGTGCGTTAAATAGATGCGACTTTGGGCTGGATGATCTTTCAACGGAAAATACTGTTGCTCCCATTGCATCGCTAATAACAAATAAGGAGCTGGGTGGCGTGGGTATTTCGCTTTCAAGGAATTGAAAATGGCCGTTGACTCTTTGAAATCGTATTGGTATAAATTCGTCAGGCCTAGGGTAATCTGTGCTTTCGACACCGGATCCTGTAAAAGCTGTGCTTTCAAAGTCAATGCAAAAAGGAGTAGGAGGAAAATAGCCCGAATCATGAGAAATGTTTACCGCGCAAATTTAGTTAAGCTATGTGGTTTTTGGGTCGATTTTTTTACTTTTGTTTATAATCCCTAAGACATGATTTCTTTCGAACAATTTACCCTCGCAAATGGCCTTCAAGTAATCGTACATGAAGATCCGGCAACGACGATGGCGGTGGTAGACGTGATCTACAATGTAGGCTCACGGGATGAGGACGAGAAACTGACGGGATTTGCGCATTTATTTGAGCACCTGATGTTCGGTGGCTCAGAAAATATTCCCTCGTTCGATACCCCTTTGCAAAAGGTAGGTGGCGAAAATAATGCCTTTACGACCCCAGACTTAACGAATTACTATATTTCGGTTCCAGCCCAAAACATCGAAACCGCTTTTTGGCTTGAATCGGATCGCATGAAGCAATTAGCTTTTAATACACAGAGTTTAGAGACGCAACGAAAAGTGGTGATTGAGGAATTCAAACAGCGCTATTTGAATCAACCCTATGGCGATGTTTGGTTGAAATTTAGACCTTTGATTTATACAAACCATCCCTACCGCTGGCCTACCATCGGAGCAGGAATTCAGCATATTGAGGAGGCCAAAATGGAAGATGTAAAAGCCTTCTTCCAGAAACATTACGTACCTAGTAATGCCGTGTTGGTGGTGGCGGGTCGTGTAAAACTCGCAGAAGTAAAAGCGCTCGCTGAGAAATGGTTTGAACCAATTGCCTCAGGTGTTAAACCTCTTCGTCATTTACCGCAAGAGCCTGAGCAACAAGAGGACCGTACAATGGAAATCGTAGCAGATGTTCCTGCGAATCGGATTTACAAGGCATATCGTGTCGTAGGACGCTATGAGCCAGGATATCACGCGATTGATTTAATGGCCGATTTACTCGGAAGAGGGGAATCTTCTTATCTGTATGAGCATTTAGTGCAGAAGCAACGTCTTTTCGATACGATAGGCACCTACCAAACAAGTTCCATAGATCCGGGTCTATTAATTGTCCAAGGGCAGGTAAGCGATGAGGTGGAAATTGAAAAAGCGGAGGCGGCATTAGAAAAAGCCATCCACGATTTTGCCAAATCGCAGATTTCTGAAAAGGATTTGCAGATGGTAAAAAATCAATCCGAGGCCAGCTTGGTTTTCGGGGAAGTAGAAGTCTTAAATCGCGCGATGAATTTAGCCATGGCGGCGAACGCTGGTGATGCTAATTTAGTAAATACAGAAGCTGCGAAAATAGAACAAGTTCAGAAAGAGGACGTGGAAAAATGGGCTCAGCGCTTGTTTATCGAAGGGAAAACGAATACCTTATACTATAAAAAAATAGCCAAATGAAAATTCGGGTAGGACAAGGATATGATGTGCATCGCTGGGTAGAGGGTAGACCTTGTATCCTTGGTGGTGTGGAAATTCCGTCAGATAAAGGGCCTCTAGGTCATTCAGATGCGGATGTGGTGTGTCACGTTTTGTGCGATGCACTTTTAGGTGCCGCCAATATGCGCAATATCGGTTACCATTTTTCAGATAAGGATCCCATGTGGAAGGGCGTTGCCTCGACACTCTTGTTGAAAAAAGTGATGGAAATGATTCGCGAAGCCGGCTGGGAATTAGCGAACGCGGATGTGACGGTGATTCTAGATCAACCGAAATTAAACCCAATCATCCCGGCTATCAAAGATAATTTAGCGCTTGTGATGGGCGTGGAGGTAGACCAAATTTCGGTCAAAGCCACTACCTCAGAGGGTCTGGGTTTTGTGGGAAGGTCAGAAGGGATTTCTGCTATGGCAGTTGCCCTGATTCAAAAGGATTAAGATGCAGATAGATTTAGAAAAGGAACGTTTAGAGATTTTAAAGCGCTACCGCAAATTACTGCGGACAGCGAAGCCTTTTTTAAAGGATGATGATGCGAAGCAAATCAAGAAAGCCTTCTTGATCTCAGCGGAGGCACATAAAGAGATGCGCCGAAAATCGGGCGAACCTTATATCTACCATCCACTAGCCGTAGCCCAAATTTGCGTAGAAGAAATCGGATTAGGCACCACGTCGATTATATCCGCTTTATTGCATGATGTGGTGGAGGATACGGATACGACTTTGGCCGATATTGAAAAACAATTCAATCCTAAAATCGCCTCCATTATCGATGGCCTGACGAAGATCGCGGGAACATTCGAATACGGAACTTCGCAACAGGCGGAGAATTTCCGGAAGATGCTGTTGACGCTGTCTGATGACATTCGGGTAATCCTAATCAAACTCGCAGATCGCCTGCATAACATGCGTACGCTGACGAGTATGGCCAAAGAGAAGCAGTTAAAAATCGCTTCAGAAACGATCTATTTATATGCTCCTTTAGCCCACCGCCTCGGTTTGAATGCGATTAAATCGGAATTAGAGGATTTAGGATTAAAGCACACAGAGCCAGAGGCTTACAAAGAGATTGCGGATAAATTAAGTGAGAACAAGCGGATCCGAGAAAGCTTTGTTGATAATTTTATCAAGCCGATTAAAAAGACCTTGGATGAGCGCGGTCTGAACTACAGCATTAAAGGCCGTCCTAAATCCATCTTTTCCATTTACAATAAAATCAAAAAAGGGAATACCCCTTTTGAGAAAATATACGATCTTTTTGCGGTACGTGTCGTGTTAGATGTGCCGGTCGAAAGAGAGAAATCAGATTGCTGGGAGGTATATTCCGTCGTGACGGATCATTACCGCCCTAATCCGAGTCGCCTGAAAGACTGGGTATCTACCCCTAAATCAAACGGTTACGAATCTTTGCACACCACGGTGATGAGCAAGCCTTTTGCGCACGACAAAGAAGGTCGTTGGGTGGAGGTGCAGATCCGTTCGAAACGGATGGATGAGATTGCGGAGAAAGGGGTGGCAGCACACTTTAAGTACAAAGGCACGGATACGCGGACGAGCGAGGCTTTCGAATCTTGGTTATCCCAGGTGCGCGAGGCGATCGAAGCCAATGACAAGAGCCAGTCTGCTGTGGAATTAGTGGAGGATATTAAGAACTCGCTGTACCACGAGGAGGTTTTTGTTTTTAGTCCAAAAGGTAAGTTGATTGTCTTGCAATCCGGCGCTACGGCTTTGGACTTCGCATTCGAGATTCACTCGGAGGTAGGCGCCCGCTGTATTGGGGCGAAAGTGGGAGGGAAATTAGTTCCCCTTTCACACAAATTGCAGAATGGAGATCAAATCGAGATCCTGACTTCTTCGAAGCAAAAGCCATCCGAAGATTGGTTGCGCATCGTTTTTACCACGAAGGCGAAAGCACAAATTAAGAATTACATCAAGGAGGAGAACAAGTCCCACTTGATTAAAGGCCGCGATTTGATCGAGCAAAGACTGAAGCATTTAGGCTATCCGATTTTGTCTTTAGAGATTACGAATCAGTTGCGCGCTTATTTTAATGCCAAAGACGCGAACGATTTATTCTACCGTTTTGGCAAGGCCTACATCAACATCGATCAACTGAAACACTGGAAGTTAGATCGGGAATTACACGAGCGTAAACAGGCCGAGAAAGCTATTCAAGCGCCTATTACGGATGGCAAATCCTTCAAAAAGGAGATGCAGCAATACCACAAGGAGCGCAAAGAATCGGATACGCTGTTGATCGGAGAGGATATGGATAAGGTGGATTATACGCTCGCGAAGTGTTGTAATCCGATTTCCGGGGATGAAGTATTTGGATTTGTGACTATCAATGAGGGGATCAAAATTCACCGCGCCGCCTGCCCGAACTCTCCGGAATTACTTTCTCGTCACGGAGATCGCGTAATCAAAGCCCAATGGACCTCCCAAATCGCCATGTCCTTTGTGGTGGATTTAATTATTCGAGGTATCGACCGCGTAGGTTTAGTGAATGACGTAACGCGCTTGATTTCAGAGAAGTTGCAAGTGAACATAACGGCCTTGACGATCGGGGTGAAAGATGGATTATTTGAAGGTCAAATTTCACTTATGGTACAAGACACAGCGCACCTCGATAACCTTAGTGCTGAAATGGAACAAGTTCCGGGTGTAATCGAGGTAGAGCGGAAAGTTTCTTAGTTTATGTCGGTTATTTTTGCTTATTTTACGTCGTTTTTTTTCCATAAATGTCCCAAGAATTAGATAAACTAGATTCAGTAAAAAAGATCTTCACTGCCTACCTGGAAAACAAGGGTTTGCGGAAGACTCCGGAGCGCTTTGCGATCCTGGAAGAGATCTATTTACGGGACGATCACTTTGATGTGGAGGAGTTGTATATCTCCATGAAAAACAAGAAATACCAGGTCTCAAGAGCGACGGTTTACAACACCCTCGATGTGTTAGTGGAATGCGATTTAGTGGTGAAACACCAGTTTGGTCGCAATCAAGCACAATTCGAGAAGTCCTACGGACGTCGTCAGCACGATCATTTAATCTGTACCGATTGCCACAAAGTCACCGAATTTTGTGATCCTCGGGTTCAAACCATCCAAAGTTTAGTAGGTGAAATGTTGCAATTCAATGTGATGCACCATTCCCTTATTTTTTACGGCTCTTGCACGAACAAAAGTTGTGAGCACAGAGCAAATTACCAATCAAGAAATCAAGAATAAAACAATATTATGGCAGTTGATGTATTATTAGGCTTACAATGGGGTGACGAGGGGAAAGGAAAGATCGTAGACGTTCTAGCACCGAAGTATCAAGTAGTAGCTCGTTTTCAAGGAGGACCTAACGCCGGTCACACCTTAGAATTCGACGGTTTTAAGCACGTTTTACATCAAATTCCATCCGGAATTTTCCGCCAAGAAGTTCAAAACATCATCGGTAACGGTGTCGTTTTAGACCCCATCATCTTCAAAAAAGAGATTGATGGCTTAGCGCACTTTAATCTAGATCTTCGCAAGAACTTAGAAATCTCAAAAAAGGCTTCTATCATCTTGCCTACGCACCGTCTATTGGACGCGGCGTATGAAAAAGCGAAAGGGGACGCGAAAATCGGTTCGACTTTAAAAGGAATCGGACCTACTTACACGGATAAAATCTCTCGCCAAGGATTACGTGTAGGGGATATGATTTCACCTGATTTTTCTGCCAAATACAAGGCATTAGTCGATCGCCACAAAGCGATTTTGGACGTATATAAATTCGAATATGATTTAGCTGCGGCTGAGAAGGAGTTCTTCGAGGCGGTTGCTTTCATGAAAGAATTCCACTTAGTGGATTCAGAATATTCCGTGAACCACGCTATCAACGCGGGCAAAACTATTTTAGCGGAAGGAGCTCAAGGATCACTTCTTGATGTGGACTTTGGTTCTTATCCTTTCGTAACTTCTTCTAACACGATCACCGCAGGGGCTTGTACCGGTTTAGGTGTGGCACCTAAGAACATCGGTGAGGTTTTTGGAATCTTCAAAGCATACGCAACACGCGTAGGTTCTGGTCCATTCCCAACGGAATTAGAAGATGAAGTAGGTGAAAGAATGCGTGTGGAAGGCCGTGAGTTCGGTTCTACTACGGGTCGTCCGCGCCGTTGTGGTTGGATTGATTTACCTGCCTTGAAATATGCCATGATGATCAATGGGGTGACTCAGTTGATTATGATGAAGGCAGACGTCTTGAATATCTTTGACGAGATTCAAGTATGTACAGCTTACGAAATGCCAGATGGTACCATCACCGACCAAATTCCTTTCGAAATCACCGATATCAAAGTGAAGCCGGTATACGAAACCTTGAAAGGTTGGGCTTGCAGCTTAGAAGGCATGCGTGACTTTAACGAGTTGCCAGTGGAGCTTGCAGACTACATTAAATTCCTAGAAAAGCACTTAAACTTACCTATTAACTTCATCTCGACAGGTCCAGACCGCGAGGCATGTGTGTTAAGAGGTTCTCTAGCATAAACAAATGGAAGGGGTTTCTTTAGCTGATTTGTACAAGTTCGACGAGATCTATTGGGTCCCGCAGGATAAGACTGATTCGCAGCTTGCGGAAACCCCGGCCCTTGTTCAGGAAGAGGAATCGATCGCGGCTGCGAAGCCTAAGATTTCCACTCCTTGGGTCGTTGTAGGCCAAATCGCCGAAGCCGAACTCTCCCGCCTTAAACTTATTTTTTCTGCTCCTCCTTTAGTATTAGGACCCACCGAATGGTCTGTGTACACCCCATCGGAGGAAGAGCCAAGTCTTTTAGAATTCTTAAAAGAGACAAGCGCTCAGCGTTATATCTTCATTGGTCAACAACCTGCCGCATGGCAAGGCGAACTTCCTACGACGGAGATCGAAAAGATTGAATCTAAAATTGTCTATTTCTTCCCTCGCTACATTTCATCCTTGACGGATGCAGAGAAGACGTTGAAGATGGCGTTTTGGAATGCGCTGAAGGAGATGAAGGGGTAGAGGCGACTTCGTCTTAGTCATCGCTTCGCGATTTAGTCACGACTGCGTCGTTTAGTCGGCGCGATGCGCCTTAGTCGACTTCGTCTTAGTCATCGCTTCGCGATTTGGTTACGTAGTGACAACTTTTTGACCAAGCGACGGAGTCACGACTAAGCTGCGTAGCAGCGACTAAGTCCGCAGGACGACTAAGTCACAAAGTGACGACCCATTGACTAAGTCCGCAGGACGACTAAGCCGCAGGCGACTAAGTCACGTAGTGACGACTAAGAAAGCGGCTTCGCCGCGAGCTCGTACCTCGCCAGCGGACTCACATCCTGCCCGCAAAATTCCCCCGCTTCTGCCTTGAAATGTCCCGCCATGGCGATCATGCCCGCGTTATCAGTGCAATAACTGAAGGCGGGGATGAAAACCTCCCAACCTAATTCGGAACCCATTTCTGTAAGGCGAGTGCGCAAGCCGGAGTTAGCGGACACGCCGCCAGCAATGGCGATTTGGGTGCAATTCATCTCTTTCATAGCCTTCTTCGTTTTGCGAAGGAGCATGTCGATGAGGGATTTTTGAACCGAGGCGCAGATGTCTGCTTTGTTTTCTTCGATGAAGTTGGGGTTGTTTTTGACTTCTTTTTGGAGGAAGTAGAGGATAGCGGTTTTGATGCCGGAAAAACTGAAGTTCAGGCCGGGCATTTCACCTAATGAGAAGGGGAAGCGGTCGGGGTTCCCTTCTTTGGCTAACTTATCAATCAATGGGCCACCCGGGTAAGGTAGACCGATCAGTTTCGCCGTTTTGTCGAAAGCCTCACCCACCGCATCGTCCTGCGTTTCGCCGATGACCTCCATGTCGAGGGCAGATTTCACCCAAACCAACTGGGTATGTCCACCACTAACGGTCAAGCAAAGAAAGGGAAAAGAGGGTTTCGGGTCCTCGATAAAATGCGCCAAAACGTGCGCCTGCATGTGATTCACCTCGATTAACGGGATGTTCAGACTAAGCGCCAAAGATTTTGCAAACGAGGTGCCGATTAATAAAGCCCCTAAAAGCCCAGGGCCCCTTGTGAAGGCAATGGCATTCAGTTCATTTTTGTTTATATTTGCTTTTTGCAGGGCCTCTGTCACGACAGGGATGATCGATTTTTGATGAGCTCTGCTGGCTAATTCGGGAACAACGCCTCCCCACTCGGTGTGGATGAGTTGAGTCGAGATGATATTGGACTTCAAAACGCCGTCCACCATCACGGCAGCCGAAGTTTCATCGCAAGAAGATTCAATAGCCAGTAGCTTCATAAAAATAGAATTCTGCGCAAAAATACGGCAATATGGTCAAATATCTCAAAATCTTCGTCAAAACAATCCTGTACGGATTGCTGGGGATTTTTTTGTTGATTTTTGCGTCCATTCTTCTGCTCAGAGCCCCCATCAATCAGACCTTCTTAGCGAATTATTTAGCACCTAAAGTGGAAAAGGCGATCGGATACCCGGTCAAGATGAAGGGGATACAAATCAAGTTTTTCGATGAATTAAGTGTCTACGATTTGGAGGTAAAAGACCCCTGGGGCGCTAAAATGATCCAAATCGAACAGTTGGATGTTAATTTTAGTATCTCCCATTTATTCCTACAACCTGGTAAACCAAGCCTAGATTATGCCCGTTTAACACGTCCGAATGTCCACTTGATTTTTGAAAAAAAGACAGGTAAAATGAACATTGAGGAGTTCATACTTCGCTTGGAAAATTGGATTAAAGGGGGTGTGAAAGCAGTAAAAAAAGGTCCATCTTCCGTCTTTACCATACCGGAAGCGGAAGTAATTGACGGGGCTTTCTCATTGGATGATAATACCGTGAAGAACGAAGCAACCCGCCGTCACTTTGATATTTCACACTTTACACTAGCGAAGGTCTATTCGAAAGTCAAAAATTTTTACATCAAGAATGACACCTTAGGACTTCAGGCGATAGGTCTTCGAACGAAGGATCCGTTAACCGGGTTTGATGTGAAAAGTCTGAATACCATTTTCATGATTTCGGATCACCAAATGCGTTTTGATCAGCTGGATTTGCGCTTTAATGATTCGCGTGTCACCCGGAAATTTGTGGTGAATTACCGCGATATGAGCTCGATGACGCGTTGGATTACGGATGTAGATATGCAGGCGGACTTTAATGGGGCCTTAGTGAAAGGGGAGGATTTAGGCCGATTTGTAGAGGCGATGTACGAATACAAAGGCATGTATCGCTTGAAGGGAGCACTTAGTGGTACGGTAGCGAAATTGAATCTGAAGAAATTTGAATTAGGCTTTGGGGCGAAGAGTGTTTTGAGGGGAGATTTTGGCTTTAAGGGACTACCTAATGTGGACAAGACAGACATGGATTTCACGATGAGATCATCTCTTTTTTATCCCCAAGATTTAGGTACCTACATCACGAAATCAGCGGCTGAAAACATGGTTATTCTAGGCCCTGTGGCTTTTGATGGCTTGTTCAAAGGGAATAATACCGTCTTTAGAACTGCTGGTAAATTAAAGACGGGTTTGGGTTATGTGGAGGCAGATGTCAAGATGAATCTGCAAGATTCGATGGCTTTTTCTCGCTATGACGGGAAAATTAAATTGCAAAAATTTAAGCTAGGTAAGCTCTTGGGAATGGAGTCTGTTCTGGGGACTTTGGACGCTGAGGGTCAATTGAAAGGCAATGGCTTTGCGAAGAAATCGGCTAATATTGACTTTGATGGGAAGGTTTCGGAGATCTATTTCAATCAGTATTTATACCACAAGATTGCCCTGAAAGGGAATTTTCAGAAGCAATTATTCAAGGGCGAGGTGGTCACTAAAGATACCAATTTAGTGGGTACGATGAGCGGTTTAATTGACCTTCGGGGAGTTAAACCTGTATACAAAATGCAGGGAGAAATCACCCACTCAAACTTGCACAATATTCGTTTATTGGATCCACAGGTAAGTCTTTCAACTGATTTTGAATTGGACTTCAAGGGTGATCGTTTTGATGATTTAGAGGGCCGGACGGTTTTCTATAATTCGACGTTACGTACGCCGAATAAGCAGGACTTACATGTTGAGTTAGTCACTCTTACCTCTGAGAATGGACCGGGACAGAAACGTCATTACAAGTTGACGTCCGATTTAGTTTCCGCAGAAATAAGTGGGGAGTTTACCCCAAGTATTTTACAAGCACAGTTGCGTCAAGTTGCGGAGGAATATGCCCTGTATTTCCAAAAAGGGTCAGACGAACGTTGGGGTTATTATGCGACTCGGAAACACGAAATCGACACCAAGTACAAGGCGGATTTTACGGTGATTTGCCACCGGGCAGATCCTATTTTAGCTCGCTTTTTCCCTTCCGTTCAGATCGGGGAGAACACGGTGTTTTCGGGTAATATTTCGAAAGGACGTACATTATCACTCAGTTTAGAGGCCTATCCGGATACCTTGGTCTTAGGTGGTTACCACTTTTATCAATCTGTGTTTTCTTTTCAAAGTTCTAAATTCTTAGGTGCTCCCGAGGTTTCCTCTAGTCTCGTTTTTACGTCTCGTAAGCAGCAATTGAACTTCTTGACGCCTACGGAGAATTTCAAGTTGGATGCCCTTTGGGATCAAGATCGGATCAATTTTGGTCTAGATTTTAAACAGCAAGGAGAAGAGAATTTAGCCCACTTAGCAGGTGCTTGGAACTTCGAAGACGAGGGTTTATCACTGAAATTTAAGGATACGTATTTCCGGATTTTAGGCCAAGACTGGGCGATGGATCCGGCCAACAAAATTACTATTCAGGGACAGGAATGGAAGGCGGATCGGGTCGTGGTTTCGAATCAAAACCAATCGATTTCCTTGCAAGGAAGTCTCTCAACAGACACGACTGAGACAATCAAATTACGCGCAAATCACTTCCAGTTATCCACCCTAACACCTTTGTTTTCCACGAAGACGCAAGGGGAGTTAAATGGGGAAATAGCCATACAAGATTGGTATAACCATACGCGTTTAGATTCCTGGTTATTAGTGGATTCTTTGCGTTTGAACACCTTTTTTATTGGAAACTTACAGGGGGTTGGAACCTATCTCGCGGATGAAAAAGCGATGGATTTGAATTTGAATTTGAACCGTTTGGGAGAATCAGTGATGTCCTTAACTGGGGCTTACAAACCTTTCGAGGAGGACCAAAAACTGAACATAAAAGCGGAATTGAATCAGACGGATTTGCAGATTTTGGAACCCTTTACTTCAGGTATTTTCTCTAATTTGAAAGGCTCAGCATCCGGGAATTTACACATCGGAGGCTTGCCTACGAAGCCAGAAATTACAGGAGATATGGTGTTCTCCAAAGCTGGTGCAGTATTTGATTATTTGAAAACAAGCATGTCTGTTTCAGATACGGTGAACTTTACGCCGAGACATATTACCGCAAAAAATTGGACGGTCGTAGACCCGGAAGGCAATAAAGCCTTAGTGAATACGAGTTTGTACTTTCCGGAGGGCAAGCCCTTTGAGCTAGACATTCAAGCGAATTTAGATCATTATAAATTGTTGAATACGACCCGTGAACCCAATTCCATTTACTATGGATTAGGCTATGCCACGGGGCCAATGCGTGTTTCGGGTACGGTCGATAATTTATTGGTTTCTGCAGACCTGAAATCAGAAAAAGGGACGCGTTTGTTTATCCCTTTAGATAGAGAAGAGGATGTGACTCAGGAAGAGGATTATTCGTTCGTTTCCGAATTGAATACCTTGACTATTGACCAAAATGTATCCAACGTCTCTTCTAAATTACAAGAGGATGGAATCACCTTAGACCTTCAGTTAGCCTTAACTCCAGAGGCCTATGGTGAGGTGCAGTTTGATGCGAAAAAAGGGGATGTGATGCGGATGTATGGTTCGGGAGCGATTAAGATGAATTTGGACAAAAAAGGAGCCTTTAAAATGGTGGGTGATTACGCCATCGATCAAGGGGATTATACCTTCACGCTTCAAAATTTGATTAACAAGAAGTTTGCGATTCAACGCGGTTCGAAGATCACTTGGACCGGAGATCCGCTGGAGGCGAACGTTAATATCAAGGCGATTTACACCCAATATGCGTCTCTATTTCCTATCCTGTTAGATACGACGAACAAGGGGAATATGCCGGAATTTAAAAGGAGATATCCGGTAGATGTGACGATTAGTTTACAAGATCGATTAATGTCGCCTACGGTTAATTTTGATATTGGGATTCGGGATTACCCGAAAGATATGACCTTGAATGGGGCAGTCACGGCCTTCGCAAATCGCATCAAAACGGATGACCAAGAGTTAACGCGTCAGGTGAGTAACCTCTTGCTTTTTGGACAGCTGGTTTCTCCGTTCGGAGGTAGTGGCATCGCCTTAGGGAATTTAATGGGTAATTTCACCGAAATGCTCTCGAATCAGTTAAGTAACTTGGCTTCTAAAATCAATAAGGATTTAGATATTTCCGTGTCCTTGGGTGGGGGAATCTTGAATCAGGATATCCTGTCGAACTTACAGTTGAGGGCATCTTATAATTTTAATGATCGACTGCGCATTACGCGAAGTGGTGGATTTACAGATGCCAGAAATCAAAC
>JBJOIV010000045.1:0-13536 GCA_046046955.1 Bacteroidota bacterium
ACCAGCAGATTTACAGTCTGCCCCATTTGGCCGCTCTGGTATATCCCCTTCATTTGTGCTTTCAGTGTAACGTTCCACTGAAATAGTTCGCAAAAGTAGCTCATTTTTTCATTTCCGCAAACACATCTGTGAAAAATTTCCAATAAATTTTTACAATAATCGGATTCCAAAGGCTAATCCGCGCATTTCTTGGCTCTTACCTGATTCAAACAGCGGGCTTAAGTCGTAGCTGAAGAATAAATCCGGGAAGTGACGCAAGGCAAATTCTGCGCGCAGACCATAGCGGAAAGGATTTACATATAAATTAGTCGTCTCTTTGCGCAAGTTTCCACTTTCTTCTTCGACAGCTTTTGTCCACGTATCAATGCGATAGGACACGTAACCTCCGATAGCAATCATTTGCACGGCTGATTTTTTATCAAACGAGAAGTGTGGCATAATAGGCAAGGTTAGATAAGAAACACTCATCTTGTTTTTGCTCATCACAATCTCTTTCCCAGTGGAAGAAGTAACGGTAGTGAACTGTACTCCATTTGGGCCTTTAGTCGCAATGCGGTTATGGTCAAAACGGAAGTTATACCAATCGATCTCTAAGCCATAACCTAAACGGAAGGCTGATTTTTTACCTTCTGATAGTGTCACGAAACGCGAAATACCTAGGCTTGCATAGCGGGATCCCAAAGGATCTAAAGTGAAATTAGGAATGTAAGCTGGAGCTCCTGGATAAGCCACGGCCATTTCAGGTTCCCCACCCACCAATGTATTGAGACCTAAATTGAAATCTAAACCTCGTCTGCTATATAAATTTGGGCGTTTTACTTTCGTCGTATCTTTTCCCCAAATCACTTTTGTTACTTCTTTCCCTTCGCGGTGGTACACGCCATCCCAAGTTACATGTGTCTCTTCGTTGCCGTCTTTCACATGCACCCCGTCTAATCCGATGCGTACCTCTTCTTTTTTGCCAGAATTTTTCCATGACTCCGGACTAGTGACTAGCGACTCTCGACTAGCGACTCCCGACTCTCGGCTAGTAACTAGCGACTCTTGACTAGTTACTGAGCCGCGCAGCGGCGACTTATGTATCCCGATCTTCACCGAACTATTCCCAATCCGTACAGATAAACTACTATCTCCATCCGAATCCGTTTTAATGGCTTGTCTGATATTTTGCCAAAGGCTGTCCGTTAAGACCATTCCCTTTTTCTCGAAGGCACTTTCTAATTCTTCTTTTAAGGTCCTTTTCGAATCTTTCCCCCCGATCAAGGTTTGGTTTCGTTTGTCAATTTTTAAAATCAGTGAATCTTGTCTCTCTTTTGCAGAAAGGTTGAATACACTTACTACTAGGCAGATAATAGCGATGAACTTTTTCATATAATTATTGGATTTGTAATGTGCGTTTTAAATTTTCTTCTGTTTTCACGTAGGTATTAGCCACGTTGTGGATATTATTTTCAAAAGCGGGATTTCCCTCTTTTAGTTTTTGCCAATTAACCGGCTCCCCGTCGAGGGCTTGTCGAATTTCACCTACGATTTTCCCAAAAAGAGATCTTTTACGTCTCTTGGCCACCGGCCGCTCTTCCTCTTGTATAGGATCGATATCCAATCGTACGGTCACGATTTCCTCTGGCTCGGCTTTGCTTTCAATAAGGGGTTGAACAGCTGCGACCTCCTCTTTGTGTTTGATCTCCTCAGTTACGACAGGTTCCGATAGTAGCACCGATTCTTGCTCATCGGCTTTAGACGAAACTGTTACCGTCGAAATAGGGCCTGATGCAAGAGTTTCAGTTGATTCTTGTACGCCCTGGCTGAGCGGAGTTTCTGAAAAGGGTGGCGAAGTGGTAACTTCGCTAGCCATCGCACGCGTTTCTTCCGGCGCAGCATTCCAGTTCCAGCTTAGGCCTAAGGCGATTAATAGCATCGCGGCTGCCGCCCAATAGATAGGGAAGCGACGCACGGGTTTTTCCTCTAGGCGTTCTTCGATCCGAGACCACAATCCCTCGGGAATGTCGTCTGATTTGTTTTGGAGTTGCTCTCTCCATTTTTCCTCTACAGAATTCCAATCTTTCATAGTTGTAAAGCTGCTAGTTGGTTTTGGAGAAGGGCTCTGGCGCGCGAAAGTTGCGACTTCGAAGTTCCTTCTGAAATGTCTAATAATTGGGCGATTTCCGCGTGGGAATAACCCTCGATGGCATATAAATTAAAAATCGTTCGATAGCCTGTGGGCAGTGAGGAGATAAGGTTCTCGATCTCTTGCAAGCCTAATTGCATCAAGGTCTCATCTGGATGCGCCACATCAAAAGCGGCATCGATGTCCACGGGGTAACGGTCTTTGTTCTTTCGAATCGACATTAAGGCCTCGTTTACCATGATCTTTCGGATCCAGCCTTCGAAACTTCCGCCGCCTTGGTATTGGTCTAGTTTCGAGAATACTTTCACAAAACCCTCCATTAAGGTATCCTCTGCTTCAGAGGTGTTTGTAATGTAGCGTTTCACCACGGAGAGCATCTTTCCAGCCATTTTTTGAAAGAGGGCGTGCTGGGCTTGTCGATTGTTTTTTCGACAGGCTTCAATCAGCTCAGTTTCAGAAAGGAAGGCAGGTAAACGTGTACTCAAAGGGTATTTTCGTTATTCGAATGCAAAGATGGCACAAAGTGCTAAATGGTTGCGTCAGTTTGAAAAGAATTTCAAAATTCCGTTCTTTGCCTAAATTAATCATATGCCTAACTCAGCGCCCATCGGGATTTTTGATAGTGGAATTGGTGGATTGACTCTGGCGCATGCCATCACGGAGTTGATGCCGCAGGAGAATATTATCTATTTTGGGGATACGGCGCACCTTCCGTATGGGGATAAATCGGCGACGGCGATTCAGGCCTATTCGGTGAAGATTTGCAATCTACTTTTGGAAAAAAATTGCAAGTTGATTTTGATCGCGTGTAACTCGGCTTCGGCGGCAGCCTATGATTTAGTGAAGGCTTATGTAGGTACGAAGGCCAAAGTCGTGAATGTCATCGACCCGGTCATTTCGTATTTAGACCAAAACTGGGAAAATAAAACCCTCGGTTTAATCGGGACGAAGCAAACGGTGAACTCGGGGATCTATGCGAACAAGGCAGAAGCGCTGGGAAAGCATATCCAGGTGAAGTCTTTGGCCACTCCTTTATTAGCACCCATGATCGAAGAAGGCTTCTTCTCGAACTCCATCTCTGAAACCATCATCAAAGAATACCTAGCACAGCCTACGCTGCAAGGAATCGAAGGATTGATTTTAGGCTGTACGCACTATCCGCTGATCAAACCGCAGATCGACGCCTATTACAAAGGAAGTATTCCGGTGATCGACACGTCTATTATCGTGGCGGAGGAAATCAAGCGCATGTTAGCAGCAGAGGACATGTTGCACGATGGAGCGGAATCCACGCGTCAATTCTACGTATCAGATTATACGGATTCATTCGAAAAGTCTACCCAAATCTTCTTCGGGAAGGCCATCAAACTCACACAATACCCAATTTGGGATTAATCTAGATTTTTGCTGAAAAGTTGAGAAACTTTTTGACGTAGTTGAAGTTTCGCTAAGCGGGCTTGCTGCTCTTGCTTGCTTTGGCGAAACCATAAAAAAGCAATCGCTCCTACGATCAAATAAGGAGCCGATAGTAAATATAAAATTCCGGTATTCAATCCAGTCGCGATATTCGAACGACCATTTGATATGCTACTCTCCACGGTAGTTCTACACATAGCACACTGCGCTACCGCATCTACCTGTGTTAACAAAAGTAAAACCACGAAAAGAAGGATTTTCTTATACATAGTAAGGCGAAATCAAAAGATACACAATCACACCAGAAACGGATACGTATAACCAGATAGGGTAGGCCCATTTAACAATGGCTTTGTGCGCCACAATGTTATTCGTTAATGCGTAATATATCGCTTTCAATACTAAGCGAACGACACCGATCGAAAGAAGGATGTGTGAAATCAATAAGAAATAATACACCGGACGGATCCAACCTTCTCCACCAAAAGGGGTAGATGGATTAGAAACGTGGTAAAGAATATACAATACCAGGAATAAGGCGCCTTGCACGAATGCCGCACCCATCGCCTTGCGGTGTAAACCAATGTTTCCACTTTTAACGCCGATTAACCCAATCACTAAACTCAAAGCAGTCGTTGAATTCAATAGGCCAATAACGTGAGGTAATACTTTCGTCCATTCACCTAAGGAGATTTTGGTTTGAATACCAATCAAAACCGCCACGGCCACCGGAATCGCTACCGACAACACATTAATTAATTGATCGTTTTTCTTAGTTGCTTCCATCTGTTGAATAAATATTTTTCAAGACTTTTATCTCTACCAGTAATCTATCTACTTCTTTTTTATCCGTCCCATCGTAGAAACCACGAATGATTCCTTCTTTATCTACTAATACTAACCGCTCTGAGTGGATAAATGTTTCGTCGGGGTTCTTAATCGCGGCATCATATTCTGAGGCATCGGCCAGCGGAACATGAAATCCTTTCAGAACTAAGGGATAAATCATTTTTTTCTCCCCCGTTAAAAAATGCCACTGCCCCTTATTCGCATCGAAGCGTTTCGCGTATAGAGCTAATTTTTCTGGCTGATCGAATTTCGGATCAACCGAGATTGAAAGTAATTGCACCTCTGGATCACCTAGAAAAGTATCTTGTACTCGGCTTAATTGAGAAGTGATTTTTGGGCAGATGGTTCCGCAACGCGTGAAGAAAAAACTCGTCACATAGATTTTGCCTTGTAAGCTCTTCGCGGAAAAGACTTTTCCACTTTCATCTGTTAAACTGAAGTCGGGGATAGTTTGGAAGACCGTATCCATCTCTGACTCATTCCAGCGAGGATTCAATCGCTTCGCCAATTTGATTTCTCCCGTAGTCGAATCAATGGCTGGGATATAGCGGGGAAGGCTAAAATGATTAGTCCCAAATGCCTTCAGCCCTAAATAAATAAAGACAGGCAATATTAATACGAGAAATAATATGCCTGTCTTTTTATACATTATCCAAGAAGGAAATTAAAATCAATACAAGTGTCCACCTTCGTAGATCAAGGCTACTAATAACCAAACTACGAAAATAGTAGGAATCAAAACCATCCAAATCAAGGACTTAACTTCATGCTTTAAGTGCATGAATTCACCTACGATATAGAATGCTTTAACGATGGTCATACCACAGAAGATCGCTACACGTAAGGTGTTAGCAGGCATCGTGAAAGCAATCACGAATTCAATGGCAGTTAAGATCAATAAAATCCAAAATGTTTTCCAAATCGCGCCTGTATTAGGAGCTGGAATTTCTTTTTCTGAGGTTCCGTGTGCTGCGTGCGAAGCCATATATAAATCAATTAAAAGATTAAACTAAATAGAAGAAGGTAAATACGAATACCCAAACTAAATCGACAAAGTGCCAGTATAAACCTACTTTCTCTACCATTTCGTAGTGACCTCTGCGCTCATACACACCCGTAGCTGCGTTGAAGAAAATCAAGATGTTCAAGATAACTCCAGAGAATACGTGTGTTCCGTGGAAACCTGTAATGAAGAAGAATAAGTCAGCGAAAGCTGGAGGTCCGTATGGATTACGAACTAAGTTCGCTCCTTCGATAGGCGTGCTAACGCCATCAATGATTTGCTTAGCTGCTAAAGATAAATCTTCTGGTCCGTGGATAAAGTGCGTCCACTCCCAAGCTTGAGAACCTAAGAAAGTAAAACCACCTACAATTGTCCAAAGCATCCACTTCTCTACATCCTTACGGTCACCACGGTGTCCAGCTTCTACAGCTAATACCATCGTTACAGACGATGCGATCAAAATGAACGTCATGATACCTACGAATACTAAAGGCAATGACATACCGTGTAAGAACGGTACTGCTTCAAAAACTTTTTCTGGAATGGGCCAGTGAGTTGTAGAGAAATAGAAATCGTGAGGAGCGCCTTCCCAAGCTGGTTGGCTAAAACGAATCATTCCGTACGTAATCAAAAGGGCTGAGAATGTGAAGGTATCCGATAAAAGGAAGAACCACATCATCAATTTTCCATAACTCGCCTTAAGTGGTTCAGAACCACCTTGCCATGTTAAATTTTCTGGAACCGCTGGGGCAGCGTGTGCTACTGACATAGGTAAAAGCTTAATTGTTAATCAATAAAAATACAAATAAATAAAGCCACAAAGCATCCAAAAAATGCCAATACGTGGCGCAAATCTTAATCTGAGTCAATTGCTTTGCGTTTATCTTCAATCTAAAAGCTGCCACCAGTGCAAAGATTAGAACGATAAGGCCTGATACAAGGTGTAAACCGTGTAAACCTGATAAAACATACACAAAAGAACCAGATGGATTACCAACAAAATAAACGTTCATCTCCACTAATTGGATCCAACCGTAAAATTGCATTACTAAAAAGAGTAATCCGAGCACAAAAGTAATAGAAATACTCATTCGAAGTGCATTAAATTGGTCTTTTTTTGCAGCTAAAAGTGAGTAATGCATCGAAATACTACTCAAAATTAATACACCCGTACTGTAGCTAAATAAACTAGGCATCTGAAATTCCACCCAATTTCCTTCCGCTTTTCTCACTAAATAAGCCGAGGTAAAGGCGGCAAATAGCATGATGATGGATACGATAAATAACCACATCGTAAAAATTCTTGGATTGACCGAACGGGTTTCTGCCGGTTCGATTGCATTTTGTTGTGCGTTCATGGTTTAAACTTTATCAAATAATAAGGCAATTTGTATGATGATTAAATAGAAAAACGAACCAAACATCATCCACTTCGCGGCCTTGTCTGTGGGGCGCATCATGAGATAGAAGGTTTGGCATAAAAATAGAATTCCAGCGACCACCGTAATAATGGCTGATTGAATTCCAGTGATGTGCAGTAAGTACGGCACAAATCCCAAAGGCACTAAAAAGAGCGTATAGATCATGATGGTGAAAGCCGTCTTAATGTCTTTCTTTCCATCATTTGGTAACATCTTAAATCCAGCCTTGCGGTAATCCGCATCCGCCACCCAAGCAATCGCCCAGAAGTGTGGGAACTGCCAGAAAAATTGAATCGCAAACAGAATACCCGGTTCCCAGCCAAAATGTCCCGTCGCCGCCACCCAGCCGATCATCGGAGGGAAGGCCCCTGGAAAAGCGCCTACAAATACGGAAATAGGTCCTACTCGCTTCAATGGAGTATAAACATAGCCGTATAGAATATAAGACAGCAAACCCACTAGGGCTGCTTTCCACGTAAAATAGCCTAAAAGTCCGATGGCAATGACCGCTAACACATAGCCAAAATTTCTCGCTTGTGCAGGTGTTAGAGTTTCCGTCGGTAAAGGACGCTGTGCCGTTCTTTTCATCAGCTTATCGAGTTCAATTTCTTTCAATTGATTTACGATGTTCGCAGCTCCAGTTAAAACGAATCCAGCTAAAGAGATAAAGAATATACCTAACGGCTTGTGCTCAATGGGCGCTAATAAATACCCAAACGTCCCCGAGAACGCTACCGTCATGGATAGTCTCGATTTTAAGAGGGCGATATAAGGTTTTATGTTCGACATTTAGGCGTTTTTTGTTTGGATCCACGAGCTAATGTGCCAGCCCATTAATACCAACGAAATTAATAAATGAACCGCTTGGCTTCCTAATGGTAAAGCGAAATAAGCCATCAGAATACCGGTAAAAAAGGAAATACCAATGAGTACCATCATTCCCTGACGGTAACTCTGTAACGGGGTATTTTTTAGTTTATTCCAAAGGTACAAATGGCTCACAAAAATCACCCAAGAAAAGGTACGATGCACAATATAGATCACATCTAATTGTGCCACCCATTGATCCTTTGCATTTTCACCCAGCGCCTGGATCACGTGATCCATATTTTCTCGCACTTGCGTGCCTAAGCTAATTTGGGCTAAAACAATGACTAAGTTAATACCTATCCAATGGCGATTCTCTAGGTAAATAACCGCTGAGGAAGAATGATTGTTTAGGGCTTTGATTAAAAAAAAGATCACCCCTATCGACAATAGCATGTGTGCAGTTACCACACCTGGAAGCAAGAACGAATCGACAACAAATTTGCCTAGCACCGCATTTGCAAGCACTAATAACAGGGAGGCTAAAGTGGGTATAAAGACCTTTCTTCCTTCCTTGTAGGCTAAGAGGGTCGTTGCTAAAACGATCAGGCCGGTTAAAGCTCCTAAAAGTCGATTGATATATTCAATCCAGGTTTTAGTGGCATTGAATTCCACTTCCCCATGAAGCTTCTCCTTGTAGATGACTTCATAGTGTAGAGGCAATTCGGATACTTTGGTTGGAGGGATGAATCTACCGAAACATTTTGGCCAATCCGGACACCCCATTCCTGACCCCGTGCTACGAACGATTCCGCCAGCAAGGATAAGCAAGTAAATGCTCAGGAGTGAAAGGGTTGCGAATTTTCTAAAGGCCATTTTTAGGGTAAAAAAAAGATGCATCTAAATGATATTCATTCGGATGCATCTTTCAATGGTAGGGTTAATTAACGGTTATAACTTTCGTTTTGCGCGCCTAATAAACCTTCGATTTCATTTTCTTTTGCAATTTCAGCTTCTTCCTCAGGAAGGTTAGAGCTCTTCGTTGCAGAGAATGGAACGTTTTGAGGGATGAAATCCACATCTGAACCTGGCTTAGAATAATCATATGGCCAACGGTATACAGCTGGAATTTCTCCTTCCCAGTTTCCGTGACCCGGCTCGATAGGAGTCGTCCACTCTAGGGTAGTTGAGTTCCAAGGATTTTGAGGAGCTCTCTTACCCTTAAAGATTGAGTAGAAGAAGTTCCAAGCAAAGATCGCTTGTGCAGAGAACGTAATGATCGCTGCAATTGAGATGAATGCATTCATATCTGTGAAGGCAGCTGCTCCATCATTACCTACTGCAGTAAATGAGTAGTAACGACGAGGGAAACCTGCGATACCGATGTAGTGCATTGGGAAGAATACCATGTACACACCCACGAATGTAAACCAGAAGTGGATATAACCTAACGTCTTGTTCATCATACGACCGAACATCTTAGGGAACCAGTGGTAAACACCTGCCATCAATCCGAAGAACGATGCCGCACCCATTACTAGGTGGAAGTGAGCTACTACGAAATACGTATCGTGTAAGTTGATATCTAAAGCGGAGTTACCTAAGATGATACCAGTAACACCACCCGAAATGAATAGAGATACTAGACCGATCGAGAACAACATCGCTGGAGTAAAGATCAAGTTACCTTTCCAAAGCGTTGTAATGTAGTTAAACGCTTTCACCGCAGATGGTACCGCAATGATCAAGGTTAAGAACATGAACACAGATCCTAAGAATGGATTCATACCCGTTACGAACATGTGGTGAGCCCACACGATGAAGGCAAGTACGGTGATACCCATCATTGAACCAATCATCGCACGGTATCCGAAGATAGGCTTGCGAGAGTTTGTTGCAATGATCTCAGATGTCATACCTAATGCAGGAAGCAATACGATATATACCTCTGGGTGACCTAGGAACCAGAATAAGTGTTGGTACAAGATCGGAGAACCACCCATATTAGGTAATGCTTGACCTTGGATATAGATCTCAGATAAGTAGAATGAAGTACCGAATGAACGGTCAAAGATTAACAATAATGCCGCTGATAATAATACAGGGAAAGATAATAAACCTAATACCGCTGTAAAGAAGAATGACCAAATTGTCAAAGGCATCTTCGTGAAAGTCATACCACGTGTACGTAAGTTAATTACCGTACAGATGTAGTTAATACCACCCATTAAAGAAGATACGATAAAGAAGGTCATCGCTGTTAACCACATCGTCATACCTAAACCAGAACCTGGCATTGCTTGAGGCAAGGCAGATAATGGAGGATAAATTACCCATCCACCTGAGGCAGGACCCGTCTCTAAGAATAGAGAAGCGAACATGATCATAGAAGAAAGGAAGAAGAACCAGTAGGATAACATGTTAATGAATCCAGAGGCCATATCTCTCGCTCCGATTTGTAAAGGGATAAGGAAGTTAGAGAACGTTCCTGAAAGACCCGCTGTCAATACAAAGAATACCATGATGGTACCGTGCATCGTCACAAGGGCTAAATAAAACTCTTTATCTAATTTTCCACCTTCGTCAATCCACTCACCTAAGATGGGGCGTAACCAATCTAATTGCATTTCAGGGAAACCTAATTGCAAACGGAAGATGATCGATAATGACCCACCGATGAACGCCCAAAGAATACCTGAAATCAAGTACTGCTTAGCAATCGTTTTGTGATCAGTAGAGAAGATATATTTCGTCCAAAAATTTAGCTCATGGTGCTCATGCTCATGATCATGTGCATGTGTGTGAACTTCTTCAGCGTGTGTTGTTGCAGTTGACATATGAATTTATTTTCTTCTGTTCGTTGTTAAATTAGTTTACACTTACGGCTTCCTCTGCTGGTGCAGCTGCGCTATCTACGGCAACTGGCTCTGCAGGAATATATTTTAAAGCTTTCGCTTTTAAATTCTCAGGAACTTTAGCTAAGTACGTTGGGTTCGTAGCTAAGAATGGCTTTTGCTCTGCGCACCATTTAGCGTAATCTTCTGGCTCATCTACGAATACCGTAATCGCCATACCGAAGTGACCGCGACCACAAATCTCTGTACAGTTTAACTTATAGTTGAAGTCTTTTTTACCCAATTTCGCACGCATCTCATCCGTAGACATGTTTGGTGTAAACCAAAACTTCGTAGGCATACCTGGTACCGCATCCATTTTCACACGGTGGAAAGGAAGATATACGGAGTGTAATACGTCTTGAGCGTGGATTTTCAATAATACCGGCTTGCCTTTTGGTAAGTGTAATTCAGTTGCAGTAAAATCATCAAATGAATTCTTATCTGTAAAGTCGATACCGATGTTATTCGTCTCGTCGATTAATTTGTAGTTGTAATTACCTAATTGGTTATCATCATTTCCTGCGTAACGTACATACCAACCGAATTGGTGACCTGTGATTTCGATCACTACTGCATCGCTAGGTGCTTGAGATGTGATATCTCTCCAAGTTCTCCAGCCTGTGAATACCAAGATCGCCATAACGATCGCTGGAATAACCGTCCAGATTAACTCTAGTTTGTGATTCACTGGATAGAAAGTTGCCTTTCTGTCTTTGTTGTAACGGTATTTGAATGCAAAGAATAACAATAAGGTATTCGTAGCAAAGAAAGCAAACGTAACTACAGACATAGAAATCCAAAACATGCTATCTGTTCTTAGACCATGTTCTGAAGCAGCTACAGGTAAGAAATCAGGCTTAGCTACGATGAATGACCATACCCCTGCAATCGTTCCTAATGCCCAGAAAATAATCATTCCGTAAGCATTGGCGTTGTTATTTCCATCTAATGCTTCATCTGTATAATCAGACGCAGCAAGAGACTTGTTTAACTTAATGCTTTTGCTGATTACGGAAATCGCAAGAGCAAAGAAGATAACGGATAAAAGACCTATTAGGTAAAACATATTCTTTATTTTAAGACAAGTTCAAAAATTAAATATCGTGGTGTAATGCTTCTGGCAAGAATGGGTGGTTTTTCGCCACTAAACTTGCTTTTGTTAATTCTCCTGAGATCACATAGATGAAAGCAGAAGCGAAGACTGTAACCATTCCAAATTCTACTAAGCCATAACCACCGTGCTTACCTACAACGCCTGGCATAATCATTTGGTAGAAATCAATATAGTGACCAGCAATAATTAAGAAAGCAGCGATCTTTAAGAAGATACGTGTTCTCTTCGCATCACGTGTCATTAGAACTAAGAAGGGTAGTAAGAAGTTTAGAATTACCATTAAAATTTCTGAACTTTTATACAATTTATCATAACCTTCCCAACGCTCTAAGAAATAGATGGTTTCTTCCGGTAAGTTAGCATAGTAGATCAATAAGAATTGCTCGAACCATACGTAAGTCCAGAAGATAGAGAATGCGAACATAAACTTACCTAAATCGTGTAAGTGGTTCTCATTCACATAAGCCATTAAACCTTTGTCTTTCAAGTACAATACAGCTAATACGATAACTGCATAAGTAGTCACGTGCCAAGAAGCAAACATGTACCAACCGAACATCGTCGAGAACCAGTGTGTATCAATTGACATCACCCAATCCCAAGCAAAAATCGAGCTAGATGCACCGAAGATCACGATGAAAGCAGTACCGATTTTAACTAATTGCGTGAAGTACTCTGTTCCGCCATTCAAATCCTCTTCTAATGATTTCTTGCGTAACATGTTCCAAAGAAGGATCCACAAAGCACCGAAACCAACAAGACGAATCAAGAAGAAGTTCTTATTTAAATAACCTGATTTTCCGGCAATGATTTTGTCATAGTTCGCACTTCCTACTTCTGTTACACCGTGGTGCATCCAGTGGAAAATAACATCTCCTTTGAAGAAGAATGTTAAGATCAAGATAGGTAAGGAGATGTATAAGAACTTAGGGAAAGCCTCAGGAACACGCTTCATTACAGCTGACCAACCTGACTTAGTCAAGTATTGTAAAGAAACGAAGAACATCCCTACTACAGCGATACCTGTAAAGAAGACTGCATTCAACCAAACGTTCGCCCAAACGCGATTCATCCAATTGTAGTGCTCTTCAGCATCCGGCTGGTGAGAAACTGCTCCACCAGAAAGGTGTTCTGCAGCTGCTTCGTGTCCTGCCTTCGCTGCCTCATGACCTGCTGCCGCTACTTCGTGACCACCTGCTTCTCCTTTAGATAAAAGGTAAATACCAATAACTAAAGCAACAACGCCTGCGATGAAAGCATAAATGATTCTCTTTTTGCCTTCAGAGGTGAACTCAAAATGCTCCTCTACGTTTGCTGGGGAAAAATGTGAATGTCCCGCCATCTTGTTCTCTATTTTAATTTAAATGAATTTGATCTTATTGTTTTTGTAACTCGTGTACATAAAGTACGATTTTCCAACGGTTCTCTGAGGAAATCTGTGAACCGTGAGGCCACATACGTCCTTTACCATGTGTAATTACGTGGTAGATATGTCCGTCGTTAACGTCTTTCAATGCATCACTTGAGTATACTGGTACCCCTTTGTATTGCTTCGCAACTAAGCCATCTCCTTTACCTCCTTCACCATGGCAGTGTTGGCAGAAACGCTCATATTGTAGCTTTCCTGCTTCGATGTTTTCTGGAGTAGCCGCTAATGGGTTTTTCAACAAAGCTGCTGAATACGAAAGGCTATCGTTAGGCACCGTTTTTGCTAATAATTCTTGTGCTAAGAACGCTTTCTTTACGCTATCTGCACCTGAATATTTTTTACGAGGCACTGTACCTGAAACAGGTAAACGCATGTTCATCCCTAAAGGGTTGATTTTGTTTGTGTCACCTTGTAACTGAGTCATCGGCTCGTAACCTACTGAATTATACATGTTAGGTGCAAACTCTGTACC
>JBJOIV010000046.1:0-13375 GCA_046046955.1 Bacteroidota bacterium
AAAGATTTCCATGTGCTGGTCAAGACTTTGGAGAAGTATTCGTAATTTTACAGCCCTGGCTCCGTAGTTCAATGGATAGAATGTAGGTTTCCGGTACCTAAGATGAAGGTTCGATTCCTTCCGGGGCCACAAATCGACCTCTGGTCAACAAAAAAGGACATTTCTTAACGAGATGTCCTTTTGCATTTTAGGGAAAAACTGAACTTGTGTAGCAGATTTGTGTAGCAAGTGAAAATTATAATAAAAAAACTGTCTATTATTTTGGGACACTTACACGTAGAACTCAATTTAGAGGATTATTCAATTAATGATTTAGAGGACTAGCGATTATGGTTTTATACTTTTGGCATACTCATCATATTGATAAAAGTCTTGTTCAAAAAATACATCGGTAAGTCTAATAAATACGGATTTGGTGGTCAAAGTTTTACTAAAATTCTCACTATCAATGTATGAAAAATCTTTTCTCCCATCACCATTGAAGTCATAAAGTACTAACCATGGTTTCCAAAATCCAGGGGACTTACCTACTTTACGAATTACATTGTTGGAATACAAAATTTTATCCTCTCCTATTTTAAATGACCCATCTTTTTGTTGAATATGCAGAACGAAGTAATAATTATCATAAGCAACAGAACCAGCCACTAAAATGTCTTTCAACCCATCTCCATTGAAATCAAAGGCTCGCATGTCATGATTCGTTGCTGCGGTGCTATTTGCAACAGGAGTACTAAAATATGGCTGTAATAACTTTAGTCCATTTTTATTGAAAACACCGTTCCCTTGATTTATGAGTACTCGATTCTGCAGGTCAAATGGCAAAGTTGTCTCTATCGTTTTAGAGTTTTCATTACTTCCTTCAATAATGTCATTCCAACCATCATTATTAACATCGGCGATGGTAATATTATTTACTCCACCGGCAGCTTCAGGAAACGAGTTGTTATTATCCCAAATATTGAACATTGTAATATTAGTACCGAAGTAAGGATAATTAGGTATTCCCCATGTGATATAAACAATACTACCTGTGGCTACAACTAAATCGAAATTTCCGTCATTATTAAGGTCACCAATATCTCCTCCATGATTGTACATAAGACTTGGAGTAACACTTATTTACTTTAGGTCGTATCCACCTCTTCCATCAGATAAAACTATTCTAATTGGCTGAAGTGGTGCATTCGGAATAACATCATCACCATGGTCAAGAATTATGGCGTCAGTGTAACCGTCTTTGTTAAGGTCAACAGATATGGTTCTTCTTGGATTACCTCCAAAAGAAGTTAAATTATTATTTAATAAGTTCTTATTTTCATACGTTTTGAGAATTGGGTTCCAAATCAACCATTGGTTATTATCTACAACTTTACCATTAAATGAGCCTGTGCCCGGGTTATATATGTCTATCCATCCATCTTTATTAAAATCTCCAGCAATGACCTGAGGAAAGAAGTTAGACCCTGAAGTACCGTTGGGTTTTTTAAAGAATTTGTCCCCAATTACATCCCACATAACACCACAATCTCTCCAATAATTAGGTTCATCAGATTTTGTAAACGGCTGAACTTTATAACCTGGAAAAACTAATGGTTTAAAAGTAGCTTTAAGGTTGACAGGTTTATCAACAACTACTTCAAATGGGTTAGCAGGACTTATTAAATCACCAGACCATCCTACAAATACATTGTTAAGGTCCGGCTGAGCCGTTATTCTTACAAGAGTATTATGTGGATATAGAGATTGAGGTGCGACCGCTGAAATCTCTTCTTTGACCGTTCCATTACCTTCTATTGTCAACGTTAATGGATATTGCCTTTTTTCAAATACACCTGTCACCTGTTTATCCGTGTCCATTGTAATTGAAGTCGGATTATTAGTGCCAGAAACACCACCCTGCCATTGTTTGAAGATGTATTCAGGTGCCGGAGTTGCAACCAATGACACTATTGTACCTTTTTCAAACGCGTTAGTTAGTGGTGATACAGCACCTCCTCTAATTGGAGTAACATCAACTGTTAATTTCTGTTGAATAATCTCCTTTGAACATGCCAGAAACAGCAAAGAGAAAAATAAGAATAAGATATTTTTAAACATTATTATAAGTTGTGTTACTTTAACATTAGTTCAACTAAGTTTAAAGTTAGAGGATTATTAAATAAGAAGTATCCGCAAGTACCCCCTTTTTCAGAAATGGAAAACAGCACACATAGAGTTTTAAACACTTTTCTTAAAATTCGATTGGATTGACATTTTGGTTAGCTTTGTTTAAAATTAAACGAAGTTTTAAACTAAAATATTTGTGCAGCACTTGTGAAGCAAACCATCCAAAAACTACCATTTTGCTTCACAAAAAGACCCCAATATGGTCTTTAAATGAAATAAACACATGTTTTGTAATAATGTAGGTTTCCGGCACCTAAGATGAAGCCGGGGTCGCGTCCGACTCGATTCCTTCCGGAGTCACAAAATTAAAAAAGGACATTTCGAAAGAGGTGTCCTTTTTTTGTTTTTAAATGGCTAATTTACAAGAAACAACCACTAATAACTCGTGAATTCAAGCCTCCATGTGCTCAAGCATAAATACCATCGGTTTTTAGACGAAGCAGGTGACACCACTTTTTTCGGAAAGAACAAGACACCCATTTTAGGCACCCATGGAGTGTCAAATTTTTTCATACTCGGAATGCTTACGCTTCATGAACCTTTGGAAATAGTTCGTGAAAAAATTCTTGCGCTTCAACAAGCGATTATTGTGGACCCCTATTTTGACCAAATTCCTAGTATTCGAAAAAAAGAAAACTTATCAGGTTATTTTTTGCATGCCAAAGATGATATTCCCGAAGTTAGGAAAATGGCATTTGAACTAATTAAATCCTATCAGTTCGACTTGTAGAAATAAAAAATGCCCATTAACACACTAAGAAGGATACCCTTCAACGGCATGGAGCCGACCTTCATGTGAAACAGGCAATTTAAATCTACACATTAAATTTGTTTAAATAAGCTAAGGCATTGTTAATAAATATAATGTTCTCCTTTAAATTTCATTACATTGCCCTCCATAAACCTAAGAGAACATGAATCAGATCGACGCTAACTGGGTAGCCGCCCATACAAAACATCGCCTTCAAAAAGGACATAAGAAAACCTTCGGACATGTGTTAGTTATCGCGGGTAGTCCGGGCAAAGTGGGTTCAGGCATTCTTTGTGCACGCGCTGCGCTGCACGCAGGTTGTGGTCTTGTGACAGCGATGATTCCTGCAGAGGGAGTATCTGCTTTGTTAGCAGGAAGTCCCGAAATCATGTATAGCACGGGCTCTTTACGCGAATTAGACCTCAGCATTTTTGACGCCATCGCGATAGGACCGGGAATCGGATTTTCAGATGACGCGGTGAACAATGTTCGTTATTTATTAGAAACCTATGTAGGTCCTTTAGTAATTGATGCAGATGCGCTGAGTATTTTAGGATTGAACCCTGACTTATTGAATCTGTTGAATGAACGTCATATTTTAACGCCGCATATTGGGGAGTTTGCTCGAGTCCAAAAGTTCTCCGGCAACAGCGAGCAGCAGAGTTTTGCCTTTGCACATGCACATTCGACTAATTTAATTTTAAAATCCTCCCCTACTTTGGTCTCATTGCCTTCGGGTCAGCAATTCGTGAACACTACGGGGAATGATGGAATGGCGACGGCAGGTTCCGGCGATGTGTTAACGGGAATCACGGCTGCTCTTTGCGCACAAGGATATGAAAATGCGGACGCAGCTTGTTTAGCAGTGTATGTGCATGGTTTAGCGGCGGATACGGCGGTCGAAACACAATCAAAATCCAGTTTAGTGGCATCAGATATTATTGCGAATCTTGGCAAAACCAGACTCCTTGACTAAGCCGCACAGCGTCGACTTCGCCTGCGGCGAACGACTACCTATAGATATCCCGAAAGTAAACCACCTCCCCTTTCTCGTCGAAGTCTACTAACGAATACCAAATCACGAGGATGTATTCTTCTTTTGCTTTCAGGGCCAAAGGTTTGGGGTTTTTAATGTGGTGATTGAACTTCACGGTGTCTAAGGCGATGTGATTTTCGGCCAGCAATAGGCGCGCGAGGTCTTTAGGTTTTTCTAAACGGATGCAGCCATGGCTAAAGAAGCGTTCTGGCGCAGCAAATAATTTCTTCGAATCCGTATCGTGTAAATAGAGGCTGAAGGGGTTGTTGAAATGAAATTTCAAGGCTCCGAGGGCATTGTTTTCTCCGCTGTTTTGGCGTAAAATATAGGGGAAATTATTCTTGTTTAGCTGAGACCAATTAATCGAATGCGCGTCCACCACCCGGTATTTGGTATTCAAAACCTGGATTTGATTATCGTCTAAAAACTGGTGGTTTTTCTGAATTTTAGGCAATAATTCGACCGTCGCCATACGGCGGGTGATGAACCAATACGGATTAATGGTCAATTGATCGACTTTGCTCAACAAGGTTCGCGTTTGATTTTCCTTTTTGCCCACGATTACCTTCATCTGCAAGGTCTGGTCAGCACCAGAATACACACGCATCAGAGCAGAAGGAATATTCACTAAAATCACCTTTCGGTCCTTGCGCAGGGCATCTAACCAGGTATAATCTTGAGCGGCTTTTTGAAGAAGATCCCGTTTAACGGCGTCTTTTTCAACGGCAAGCAAAGCTCGGATTTTAAGCACTTCGGATCCCGCCGCGACGGAATCCAGCTGCAGTTTAACTCCCTTATAATGAAAATTCGGTTCCTGCGCGAAGGAGGAGAAGGCAACGAAAACGCACAGGATAAAAAAACGCATGCCCTAATTTACTCAATTAAAACCAGATGGTGCCGCCAGCCTTTCAGTCTAAGACTAGCTCGACCATTCACCAGCGACGGTTTCACGATTTCGCCGTTTAAGACCCAGCGTTTGTAAGTTCCGGTTTTGGGACTAAAATACATCGTCCATGGCTTCTTCTGATGCAAAATGTACGTACTTTTCTTCGCACCACGGACATACGAAATCGCTACTGCGTTATCCCCTATTTCGACATTTTTAATCGAACCGGCGTTTAGAGAATCGGGCCAGGAGGGCTGCAGATGAATCTCTTTTTTGTAGGCCAAAGGCTGTATTCCAAAAAACTGTTGAATCACCGGCACCTCGAAAGCATAGCTGTTCCAAGCTTGCGTCATCATCCCGTAATCGGGCGAAACTTCGTAGATAGAACCCGGCAGAGCAAAGGAAAAGGTGTGCAACATCCTTTGGACTAAATCATAGGCCTGATCCGGATGTCCATACTTATTCTCAGAAATCGCCTGAACGCCTGTGGGTAAAGTCATGACTGTTCCGGTGTAGGTGAATTCGGATTTGCCTACTTTCGCAGCATAGGATTCCGCTTTCTCTGAATTCGCGGAGCGATCTATACCTGTCACATACATCCCAAATTTATTGCGGAACTTTTTCGCAGTTTTCAACGCCAAAACGGCCTTTTCCGGATCAGCTAATCCCGTCTCCATGGGCGTATTCACCACCCAATTGTGGTGAAATACAAAACCGCGTTTCGATGTATCCGGGTTAGCGGTAATCTGATTTTGCAAGGCCCGCAATTCAGCCACGGCCCAGTCATTTTTCAATCCTTTTGCCCGCTCAATTGCCTCTTTCGTTAAGGTCAAGGCCTGCACTTTTGTACCTCTAAAATCAGCATAGGAATTCGCAGAGGGCACCCAGAAGTCGCTATTAATTTTCAATCGAATGGCCTCGTAATTTGCTGCATATTGACGTGCTAGATCAGCTCGACCTAATTCAGAGGCCATCTTCGACGCATCTAAAAATGCTTTAGCGCTATAGGCTGCCACATCGATCATCTCAGAATCCAATCCGTGGATTTCCATCATGCCATTTCCATCCGGAATCAAATTGTGATCTTTATCCTGCTGCATTAGCCATTCGAGACCTTTTTCAACCAGGGGAAAATATTTCGCTAAAAATGCTTGATCACCCGTCCAACAGTATACCTTGTAAATTAAGGAGGCAAATTGAGGCGTTTCATTTACATTTCCCGGATTAAAGACAGATCCATTTGAACTAACCTCGTGGACGATTCGGCCGTTTCCGTTCGTCTTTTCAGAAAGTTTCGCAATCAGATCGATGGTACTGTAGGCGACGTCTTTTCGGCCAGAAGAGATTAATCCTTGCAACGAATAGGTCATATCGCCGCCAAAAAACCAAGGGTAATCCGGCATCCCCGCCGTGATTCCACGTCCGATTTCATCCACGTCGTTGATTAACCAATCCGCGTTATACTTTAACCAACGCATTGCTTGGGTTAATGTTGGATCAGAAAGTTGGATTTCAGATTGCAAAGCTAATTTTTCGTACCGCTCCTTTTTTGCTTTTGCATACACGAACCCATTGGCTAAAACATCCGAATTGGTTCCGATTGCCTCTTCTTTTGAGACGGAGGATCCGCTGAATACAAAGGAAATAGACTGTTTACTATGCGCCGGAATCTGTAAGGCGTAGGATGTTCGAGCCAAAGCCGTATTTTGTTTCTTCCCTACTTCCATTGCATTAGAAATAGCTTTTTGCGAAGCGCCCATGACGGCGAACCAATTGTTCTTTGCGTCTTTGGCCAACACCTGATTATTTTCATACACAAGCTGGTCCGCCCCATCTTCCATCCCCGTTCTCTCTCCTAACCAAACCGGACGAAGATTCGAGATCGCTTCCATCGAAAACTGAATCTCTTGAATCTGATTCGTCTTATTCTCCAACACATATTCCACGTAAACCGCCGCTTTCCCATCCGGTACAAACTGAAATCTTCTCACTTGGATGTCAGCTACTTCATAGAGATGCTCATTTGCGAACGGATGATTCACGAATTCATACGCACGATCTAAAACGACACGCTTTCCGCCCACGGCATAAGAAGCCGTGAATCCATCCCACAATTTTATCGGATGGGCCCAGATTCCTCCCATTTCATCTTTCACATGCCAGCCCAGCGGAGGAAAAGTGCCATCCTGGTGACCCACGAGATACAATTTATCCCCGGCGGTCACGAAAGGGGTATGCAAAAACTCCACCTTCCCCATGATGGCCTCCGAAGATTGAATAAGGGGTGCGATGGATTTTTGGGCGAAAGCCACAAAAGAGCATAATAAAAGTAGGTACTTCATTATAAAAACGGCTGTGGATGCACCTCTTCGTGCCCCGTATGATCCTGATAAAATTGTGCGATGCGCAACAAGGTTCCTTCATCGTATAATTTCCCTACGAAGGAAATTCCGGTAGGTAGACCACTTTTTGCATCCAATCCCGTAGGAACACAGACCACCGGATGGCCTGTTAAATTCGTGATCGCTGATTGATTTCCGCCTCCGCGTGATGGGCAAATAATGGCATCAAATTGCGAAACGACCTTGTTCACTTCTTGCATTAACAGGTAGCGATGGCGTTGTGCATTGATATATTCGACAGCTGGCACGAAGCGAGCGGTTCTGAATTGATTAGGCCAGTCGTATTTGGTTTGGCGAGTCAGTTGATCATCGATATTTTTACGTGTCATCTCATCGAATTGTGCGGCACATTCAGCACCGATAACGACGTCCATAATGTTTACTTTGTACACTTTCTCATCTGGAAATTCGACCGGAATTAATTCTACCCCCTGTTTGCGCAGATCCGCTAACACCTTCCATTCGCTGCGGGTGGTGTCTTTAATTTTGTCAAAATAATTCTTCGCATAGCCTATCTTCATTCCTTTGATAGGACGATTCGCTTGGTAATTAAAGGCCATGTTTACAGCTGCCAAATCCTTGCCATCCGTTCCGTGCAAATAGTTAAATACGATGGCGGCGTCATTAGCCGAACGGCAAATGGGACCTACTTTGTCCAATGAATAACTCAAGGCCATCGCACCTGAGCGCGAAATGCTACCAAAGGTAGGACGCAAACCCGTCGCTCCACAAGTGGTGGAAGGAGAAACGATACTACCCCAGGTCTCCGTACCGATCGCGAATGGAACTAAACCAGCGACCGTGGCAGACGCAGAACCTGCAGAAGATCCAGACGATCCGTAATTCAAATTCCAGGGATTTTTCGTTCTTCCACCATACCAATAATCGCCCATGGCTAAGGCACCCAGCGTAAATTTAGCAACAAAAACAGCGCCTGATTCCTTCAATTTCGAGTACACATAAGCATCTTCGTCGATGGTCTGATCCTTGTATGGAGCCGCACCCCAGGTCGTCTTCGTACCTTTCACCGCAAACAAGTCTTTCAAACCATAAGGAATTCCGTGTAATAAACCCCGGTATTTCCCTGCCGCTATTTCCTGATCCGCTTGACGAGCTTGGGCTAGAGCCAGGTCCTCTTGAAGGCTGATGATACATTGCAAAGTCTCGCCGTGTTTTTTGATTCGCTCGATGAAAAATTGCGTCAATTCGACGGAGGTGATTTGCTTTGTCTTCAATAGCTGCGCGAGTTGATCGATGGAGTAAAACGCTAAATCGTTCCGGTTTTTCGGCAGCGTGGCTTTAACCGCAGGCCATACAACCGGTCGCTGCGTTTGATCGAATTTCATGCCGGGAAGTTTTGGATTTTGCCAAAGACTCAAAGGCACATTATTGTTCAACAATAGCGCGTGCATCGCCTTGTAATTTGCTAGATTATCCACCACATCCGAATACAGGGTATCTAATTCCTGTGTCGTGAATTGCAGATCAAATAGGGCAGCTGCACCGGAAAGATCCGATTTTGTTTGCGCGGAAACCGAAAATGCGAACAGCAAAAGAAAGGCGAGTTTTTTCATGATTAGTGAAGAAGTAGTTTTTTACGCTGAGTGTTAACTTGGATAAAGTAAAGCCCTTTGGGTAGATTTTGAGTGGATAAGGTGGTGGAATTTACTCCTTTTATCTGAGGTAAATTCTTCTGAACTACTTCTTTTCCCAGGGCGTCCATGCATTTTAAACTGGTTTCACCGGCTTCAGTAGCTTCCCAGTCTATTTTCACCATTTCCCTTGCCGGGTTCGGATAAACCTGAAGCGAAATAGACTCCGACTCCACCCCTAAAATATTAAAATCAGGCACCGTCCAAGGCACTAAACCAAGGTCAGCCGAATTCCAAGAAACATTCGTTAGTAAGTGAAATTCGCCAGGCAATAAATTCATTTTTGCCTCCGCATTTTTCACGTCAAAAGACTTTCCACTGAAATAATCATACCAAAGTCCAGTCGTCGGAAAACTCGCCGATACTGCCTGCGAAGTTATATCTGGATTTGCAATCACCAAGACATATTCGGAACCTTTCGTGATTAAATTTCGCTTCACGGCCCCAATCGCTCCCACGGTAAAATCGGTGGAAGTAAAGATCGCTTTCGAAGATTTCAAAGCCCCTAATTGCTGGTACACTTTCAGCAATTTTGCGCGCTCTGAATCCTGAGCGTACGTCCATTTTAGTGGCTTCGTACCCGTGCGACCATTTTCATTGATGGAAACATCGTAGCCTAGTTCCCCAAACTGCCAGATCATTTTAGGCCCTGGTATCGTAAAGAAAGTGGCAGCAGCCATCTTCATCCGCTCTAATCTTTCTTGAGCGGTGAATACTTTCTTACCTCCATTCGCCACTTCTACCATCAAGCGTTCCTCATCATGGGACTCGATGTAATTCAGCACACTTGGATTCGTGAATCCACGCATTTTATAAGAGGCTTGACTGAAATCTTGCGTGTAGCCTTGCGCTATTCGCGTCATGTCGTATTTCGAATTTCCCCACAACAACATCCCGTAATTGCCTAATTCATTCTCCTCATTGTTCGCCGCAAAATGCTCTAGAATCACATAAGCAGACGCGTCATACGAACGAATTTTATCATAGATTCTTTTCCAAATCTTCACACGGGACGCGTCGTATTGGCCCCACAGATCGACATTTGAACCGGACGGGGTTTGGGTAAAACCTTTGGACAAATCAAAACGATAGCCATCAATTTTGTACTCTTCCAACCAAAACTTCGTCACCACATCCACTAGCCACTGCGTGTGCGCACTCTCGTGATTAAAATCAAAGAAAACGCTATACGGGTGCGTTGCGGAAGGATTGAAAAACGGACTGGTTGCTACAGGTTTCGAACCATCCCAATACATCTTCACGTAGGGATTTTCGTAATCCGCCTGGTTCAAAACGATGTCCATAATGACCGCCATTCCATTTTCATGGCATTTGTCGATTAAATACTTCAAATCGTTTTTCGTCCCATAGGCCTTATCCGGCGCCGTATAAAAAATGGGATTATACCCCCAGGAATCATTCCCAGAGAACTCCGCCACCGGCATTAATTCAATCGCATTAATTCCTAATTTCTTCAAATATCCGAGCGAATCCGCTACCGTTTTATAACGTCGATCCGCTACAAAATCACGAATCAATAACTCATACACCTGCAAATTCGAAGAAGCCGGACGCGTAAAATTAGTCGTCTTCCACACGTAAGGAGTTGCCCCCGATTCGAACACGGACACGATTCCTTTGGCACCCGTCGGATAGGTTTTAAGCGAAGGATAGGTCGTCGCAGAAATGTAGGTATCATTCGATGGATCTAGAATTTTCTCTGTCAAAGGATCGGCCACCGCTATTTTCCCATCTACCCAAAACTGATAAGCTACCTCTTTCCCCGGCACCTGAGGGCCTAAATCCACCCAATAACGCAAACCATCTGCCGTCCGTTTCATGAGATAAGCCGGCAAGGCCGCCCAATTAGAAAACTCCCCTATCGCATAAACGAAGGAAGTCGAAGGCGCATAAAAACACAAGATCACGCGATCACCTACATAGTTTACTCCGTCCTTAATTCCAGCTGGTAAAGCCTCCGTAACCACCGCGGGTTTTGTCAGAATTCTCACCGAGTCTTTTAAGGAATTCGAACCCGATGTTCCTTCTAGAATCAAGGTATGAAGCTTGCCTTTTTCAGCACCCAAGCTATAGGTATAATTAATAGAATCCGAAGAGCTCACGGTCGATAAAACCGTTCCACCAGATTTCAAACTAATCGAAGAAGTCGCAGAAAATTTCGCGCGAACATTTACGGATGTTCCAGCGTCTGCCAAAGTAAAGGACTCCGTAGGAGCTAACCATTTCACCGCATAAGCACCCGCATAGAGTTTCAAAATAAAATCCTCCGTCTGCGCTTTCCCATCTCCGCTCTTTAAAAGCAATCCTAATTTTACAATCGGATTTCCAGCTGGCACATTGAAATAGGTGCGTGGATTAAGTTTAATGGACCACTTGTCGTTTCCTAAAGAGGTCATTTTCCCTTTGTCGAAAGGGGCGCTGAAATTAGTTTGGCCCACTGGCTGGTATTTAAAGGCATCGCCTGCATCCGCGTCACCAGCGCCAGACCATAAAAACACATCGGACGTTTTACCTAAAAGACCAGAAGCCCGCGAATCTTTCGCGAGCTTCAGATCAAAAATCAACGTAATCTCTTTGTCTCCGGAAGGGAAAATCTCCTCCGTAGTTACTTGCGCGAGGGCCGAAAAAGAGAAAAATAATAAAACTAAATACCTCATCGGATTTCAAAAATTTGTGCCGATTTAGCAGGTACGTTCAAGGTTTTTCCAAAAACTACATCACTTGATTCCATCACATTATGTGCCTTCGCACCAGCCGGTAAAATCTCCTCGTAGTGGCTCAAATCAATGTTGCGAGCGTCCGCATTTTTATTCAATACCACCATTACTTTTTGCTTGTCCGTGTAACGGAAATACACATACACGCCATTGCCTTCGCCAGAATTCTCTGGGCCAAAATGCAACAATTTGCCCTTGTGAATCGCCTCTGAACCTTTTCTCCAGCTCAAAATCTTCTTGAAGAAATCCTGCATCGCTTTTTCATCCGCTGTCATGTTCGCACCCGTAAAGGCATTCTTCGAATCGCCAGCCCAGCCACCTGGGAAGTCGCCACGAATTTCACCGTGCTCGTTTGATTTCGGATTTGACATCAAAATCTCTGTTCCATAAAATACCTGTGGGATACCGCGCGTTGTGAGAATATAGGTCATCGCCATCTTCAATAAAGCTTGGTCATGTTTCACCTGAGTGTAGGCGCGCGACATATCGTGGTTGTCCATAAAAACCACTAAATTATCCGGATTCGCATACACTAAATCGTTCGAAATAGCACTGTAAATTTTATTCAACCCTTTACCCCATTCCTTATCGTTCTCATTCATCGCCTCCGAAATGGCATTCTGTAATGGGAAGTCCATCAATGCCGGCAAGGAAGATTTATACCCATCGCGGTTCACTTTTCCGCGCTGCCAATACGACGTAATGATCGGATTAGATGACCATTCTTCGCCTACCATATTTAAATTAGGGTATTCTTTTAAAACGGCATCAGACCACATCGTCGCAAATTCTTTCGTCGAATACGGGTAAGTATCAATACGTAAACCTCCTAAATGCGCATATTCAATCCACCAAATCGTGTTTTGAATGATGTATTGTTGCATGAACGGATTCTTCTGATTTAAGTCTGGCATAGCTGGAACAAACCAACCTTCTGTCTGCAATTTCGCATCGTATTTAGACACGTGTGGATCTTGAACCGTTTCGCGGCGGTGTGTCGTTGACGTGAATTTCCCACCAAAATTAATCCAATCCTTAAACGGCATATCATCCATCCACCAGTGACCACTTCCACAGTGATTCAAAATAATATCTTTAATCAAATACATCCCATTCGCCTGAGTCTTCATTCCCAGCTCGCGGTAGTCTTCATTTGTACCAAAACGACGGTCGATCTTGTAATGATCTGTAATTCCATATCCGTGATAACTTTCTAGGGTTTGGTCATTCTCCACCTCCGGCATATTCCAAATAGCCGTAAAACCCATGTTTTTAATGTAGTCCAAATGATTTAAAATACCACGCAAATCACCCCCATGGCGATCATACAATGCACCTCTGTTCAAGGACATGTCGCGCATTCCAGCTATTTTATCATTTGCCGGATTCCCATTCGCAAAGCGATCAGGTGTAATTAAATAGATCACATCCTTCGTCGAATAAGAAGGACGATTTGCTGAACCTTTTGCTCGAGCCTCTAATGAATAATTGATAGTTTGAACCACCTTACCATTCTTCTTAATGATTAAAGGATAGGTTCCAGCTTGCGCGTTTGGCGACACAACTAAATCGACGAATAAGTAATTAGGACTATCGCCATTCGTTACTTTCTTCACGGTTAAACCAGCTTTTGTTGAGCTAACCGTACCGCCTTGTAGGTCTTTGGCTTTAATTAATAATTGTAAATTCGGGTTCTTCATTCCCACCCACCAATTCAGGGGTTCTACACGAAGATCTTGAG
>JBJOIV010000047.1:0-13248 GCA_046046955.1 Bacteroidota bacterium
CCATCCCTTCAAAACTGCCAGGACGTGTACGAGGTTTCCAAACACCCGCTCTCATAATGTGAGCATAACCCTCCGCTTTAATACGGCGAGCGGTTTCTAATACTTGCTCTTCTGTCTCAGCTGAACAGGGACCCGCAATGATTAAGGGCTTTCCGTTCGTCTGAATCCAGTCTTGCATCGGTACAATGTCTAAATTGGCATTCATAATATTCTGACGGTTAACGAGGACTTTCATCCCCTATTGATTTGTTTATTTATTTCTTAAGCAATCGACAATAATTCAATTATATTTGCATCAATTTTTCGCACAAATGACAAAAAAATCATCAACAATACCCTCTACAAGTTTATCTTTTGAGGATACTAAAATAGCCTTTGCATCGAAAGACAATTTTCAGTTGAAGAAGTCCTATTGGATTTTCGCCACAATGAACCAAAATTGGCTTGTAAATTTAGGCACTTTTTTCATCAAATTATTCCTTTTTTTGCATTTTCCCATTAAAAAAATCATTAAAAGTACCATTTTCGCCCAATTTTGTGGAGGTGAAACCATAGATGGCTGTGAATCAACGATTCAAGAACTGGAAAAAGCAAAAATTGGGACCATCCTAGATTACTCAGTAGAAGGGGAAGAAAGCGAAAAATCTTTCCAAAAAACCAAGGAAGAAATCCTAAAAACCATCCGTCAATCAGCTGAAAATCCAGCCATTCCCTTTGCTGTTTTCAAGGTGACGGGGATATTTAAGGCAGAGCTTTTGGAAAAAGCACAAACCGAGGCTGAATTGAATGAAGAAGAGCAAGAATTATTCGATCACAGTAAAGAAATTTTAGTCGAAATCTGTGAGCTTGCATACCAGTTAAAGGTCCGATTATTCATCGATGCGGAGGAGAGCTGGATTCAGACGACTATTGATAATTTAACCTATGAAATGATGGAGCGCTTTAATCACGAGACGGCTATCATTTATAATACCTTCCAAATGTACCGCCACGATATGCTCGCTAACTTAAAAGCGGCATTGGAAACGGCTCAAGAGAAAAATTACTACTTAGGTGTAAAACTAGTGCGCGGTGCATATTTGGAAAAAGAGCGCCAAAAAGCACACGAAGATGAATATTCTGAGCCTTTGCATGTGAGCAAAGAGGATACCGATCGCGATTATGATTTAGGAGTCGAGTTGTGTTTAAAGAATGTAGAGCGGGTTCATTTCTGCATGGGAACTCATAATGAAGCGAGCTGCCTGCGTTTGTGTGATGCGATGAATGCCCTTGAAATTCCATCGAATCATCCGAACATCTACTTTGCGCAACTTTTAGGCATGTCGGATAACATCTCCTATAATTTAGCTGCATCAGGTTATAATGTAGCAAAATACGTGCCTTATGGTCCCGTAGACGCCGTTATGCCGTATCTATTCAGAAGAGCAGAAGAAAACAGTTCTATCGCTGGACAAACATCGAGAGAGTTTGCCCTGTTACAAAAAGAAGTTAACCGCCGAAACAACGCATGAAAAACTACCGCTATTTCCTATTAAGCCTCCTGATCATTGCATTAGACCAAGGAATTAAGATGGCTGTTCATACGTGGATGGAGCCTGGTTATTTTGGCCAAATTCCCTTAATCGGAGATTTTTTCAAATTGCATTATACGCTAAATCCGGGGATGGCGTTTGGGATTCAAATCGGATCGATTTGGGGTAAGTTAATCTTAACGACTTTTCGCATTGTCGCGATGTTTGGGATTGGTTATTATTTGCATGCCTTAACCGTTAAAAATAGCCCCTGGGGTTTGTTGGTTTCCGTGGCTTTGATTTTAGGCGGAGCGATTGGAAACTTAATTGATTCCGTTTTCTATGGCGTTTGGTTTAATAATGCACCGGCTGGAGCACCCATGCAATGGTTCCACGGCCAAGTCATCGACATGTTCTTTGCTGATTTTTATGAGGGTAATTTGCCCTCTTGGATACCGCTTTGGGGAGGCTCCTACTACTCTACCCCCATTTTTAATTTTGCCGATGCCGCTATCTTCTGTGGGGTAATGGCTATCTTGTTATTCCAAAACAAATTCCTCTCTAAGGACTAATCCCCATGAATCAAGGCTTTTATCTCTTCTTTTTATTAGCCTTGTTAGCGGAGATTATAGGGACGATTAGTGGATTCGGATCCTCTATTTTATTCGTACCCCTAGCAACCATTTTCATTGACTTTAAACTGGTTTTAGGCATCACAGCCGTCTTCCATGTCTTTAGTAATCTTTCAAAGATTGTTCTTTTCAAAAAAGGAATCAACAAAGAGATTGCTATCAAATTAGGTATACCCGCCGTCCTGTTCGTCGTATTAGGCGCGTATCTAACCCAAGTGATTCCCCTGAAAGAGATCGAATTAAGCATGAACCTAATCATCCTCGGACTGACCCTCTTTTTGATTTCTGGGGCAGGGAAAAAGATCCAGCAAACGAATTTCAATCTCTATACAGGTGGAGTTATCTCCGGTTTTCTAGCTGGCTTAATCGGTACCGGTGGCGCGATTAGGGGAATAACCTTAGCGGCTTTTGGACTAGAGAAAGATGTTTTTATAGCCACCTCTGCCCTGATTGATTTAGGGGTAGATACGAGTCGAGCGGTGGTGTATATTCTTCAAGGGTATTTCTTACAGGAACACCTGATTCTTATTCCATTTTTAGTGGTAATTGCGGTGGTGGGTTCCTATCTGGGCAAAAGAATTTTGGCCTACATTCCCGAGAAATACTTCCACTATGTGGTATTAGGCGTCATCGCAGCCATCTCCGTCCTGCAAACCATTCAGTATTTTAGGGCATAAAAAAAGCCCGATCGTTTCCGATTAGGCTTTCTTGTTATAGAACTTAAGAATTACTTCTTAGGAGCTGCTGGCTTAGCCGCCGGAGCTGCTACTGGAGCCGCTGCTGCTGGAGCTGCTGCACCTGCAGGACGTGGCGTGATTCCCATTTTCTTCAATACTAAATCAGAGATATCTGCTTCAGCAGGGAAGTGTAATAATACTGGGTTAGCACCTGTTCCTGGCTCGTAGTTGTTAAACACAAACGTGTAAGCGTTTTCGTTCGCAACTGCGTGCATATTCTCTTCAATTTTCTTTACGATAGGTTGCAATAATTGCGCTTGCTTCTTTTGAATAGAAGTCTGAGCGTTTTGTTGGAACTCTTGAATCGAAGTTTGTAAGTTTTGTAATTCCTTCTCTTTATCTTGTTTGATGATATCAGAAGTGTTTGCTGGCATTTTCTCGTATACAGCTGCTTTATCTTGGAAATCCTTGATTTTCGCTTGAATCAATGTTTGGTATTGCTTCTCTGTATTCTTCAAATCTTCTTCTACTTGCTTAGCCTCTGGCATTTGGCTGTAGATTTTCTCTTGGTAGATGAATCCGATTTTTACTTGAGCCGTAGCAGGCAAAGCAGCTAATCCGAAAAGTAGGCCTGCGGCCAAAATAAACTTGTTTTTCATGTGTATTAATAATTTGTTTGTGTTCTCTGTATGATTATAGGGTAAAATTAATTCTTTTTAGGACTTTTCGGCTCTTGCGCCGCTTCTTTCTTTGTTTTTTCTACCAAATTCGGATCTAACTCTAAACCTAGCTCTTCTAAAACATAGTCAGAATAGTCGTGTACCGGATTTGTATACAATAAAACTAAGCCGTCATTTGCCTTGTCAAAGATAAAGTCCAGTCGTTTCGCTCGCACCACTTTTTCAATGGCCTTCGAGATTTGATCTAGAATGGATTTATAGGCTGCCTGTTTTAATTTAAACAACTCGCCCTCTGTACCGAAAACCTGGTTCTCAAAGGCTTTGGCCTCCTTATTCTTCGCTTGAATAGCCGCTAGACGCTGCTGCTTTAAATCTTCCGTTAATAAGAGCTCTTCTAACTTATACTCCTTTTCTAACTTCTCCAGCTCCCCTTTCTTCTTCTCTACCTCCGCTAACCACGTAGCTGTGTTTTGCTCAATCTGCTTCTGCACTTTCGCATACTCCGGCATCTTAGAGGTAATAAACTCCGTATCCACATAACCGAACTTCTGTGCACAGGCCACCTGGGCAAACAACAGAACTCCTAGAAATGCGAATAGAAAGCGCATAATTATCTCAATTGCTGTCCGATAGAGAACGTAAAGGCCTGACGACCAAAATCAGAATCTCCCGGACGAGGTTTATCAAAGCCCATACCATAATCGATACCGATCATACCGAAGGCAGGCATAAAGATACGCGCCCCAAAACCAGCTGATTTATATAAATTAAACGGACTGTATTCAGACAATGACGAGAAGTTATTACCACCTTCTGCGAATCCTAACAAGAAGATCGTTGCCGATGGATTCAAGGAAACTGGATAACGAACTTCCATCACAAACTTGTTGTAAGCAACCCCACCATTACCATAAGAACCTGACGGTCCAATTACCCGGTCTTTATAGCCTCTTAGACCGACGATATCACGGTTAAAAGAGAATCCTTGCACCATACCTGAACCACCTAAGTCAAAGCGCTCAAAACGCGTCGTTTCTTTGCCACCATATGAACCTAAGAATCCTAAGTGAGCTCTCGTGTGTAAGATAAACTTGCCTACTAATGGACTGAACCAGCTCGCATCCATCATCCACTTATGGTATTCGATCAATAGATTATCTTTATTCAACCCTAAAAGGCTAAATGGAGGCGTTAAACTACCTGATAAAGAGAAGCTAGATCCTGAACGAGGGAACGTTGGGTTATCAATACTATTACGAGACAAGTTTGTCATAAAAGTAACCGATGTCGAAATTCCTTGAGGATAAGCCCACGTATAATAACGGTCTACATCGAACCGAGAGAAAGAAAGCGAATGACTCAAAGAGAAATAATCATCTGGCCACTTCAATCTTTTTCCTAAACTGATCGATAGACTTGTTACGTTAAAGTGTGCATCTACTAAGGAGTCAGGAACAGAGAAGGAGTTATATCCTCCATAGCCTCCACCGTAGCCACCATAGCCTCCGCCGTAACCGCCATAACCACCATAACCACCTAGGCCACCACCTAAACCACCACCGCCAAAATTATTATAACCTGATTGACGGAACTTGTAAGGGTAAGAAATACTGCTATTCAACGAGATTGATAAGGAATTCGGCTTTTTACCACCTAACCAAGGCTCGGTGAACGTAAGGCTATAGTTCTGGAAGGAAGCTCCGTTGGCTTGGAATCTGACAGCAAGTTTTTGGCCATCACCTGCTGGCAGTGGATGGTAGGACTTCGTGTTAAAAATATTCTTCGCTGAGAAGTTGTTAAAGACAATACCCAGGGTGCCAACGAAACCGATGTAGCCACCCCAACCTCCTGAGAGCTCAATCTGATCAGAAGGTTTTTCCTCCACATTGTATTCAATATCTACCGTTCCATCGGGACGAGGGATCGGGTTAGGACTAATTTTTTCCGGGTTGAAATAACCAATCGTAGAAAGTTCACGCACCGTACGAATAATGGCTGATTTATTGAATTTTTGGCCTGGTAAGGTACGAATCTCCCGCATCACCACGTGATCAGACGTTTTCGTATTACCGTTCAATGTTACTTTGTTGATCGTCGCTTGCTTACCTTCTGAGATACGAATGGTTAAATCGATGGAATCACCTTCGATAGCCGTTTCAACAGGCTCTGCGCGGTAGTACAAATACCCATTATCCATGTAAACAGAACTTAAATCCTCTCCAGGATTCGAGTTCATCTTCTTGTCTAATTCTTCTGTATTGTACACATCACCCTTCTTCACACCTAACACATCCCTTAATACGGAATCAGGATAGATGTAATTACCTTCGAAACGAATGTTTCGGTAGTAATACTTTGCCCCTTGAACAATGTTTAAAACCAGGTTAATCGACTCTTTATTAAAGTTTCCGATCGAATCTGACTTCAACTGGAAGTCACGGTAGCCTAATTTATTCATGGCTGCTAGCAACTTCTCTTTGTCCTCATCCCACTTTTTAGGAACGAATTTAGATGGCTTGAAAATACGTCCAAAACGGATCTGTTTCGTATTCTTAATCTTGCGTAAAACCAAGGAACGATACTTCTCATCGACCCCGTTCAAGATGATCTTATTCACTTTCACTTTCTCCCCTTTTTCAACTACCACTTGTAGTATGGCATTGTTTCCTCGGATGGAGTCTGTTTTGATGGTTGACTTAGTCTTTGCGTTCAAACGACCTTTTTCTTGGTAGTATTTGCGAATCGTTAATTCTAAGTTTTTACGAAGCGTTTCCGTGATGATCTTGCCTTTATAGGTCTTCATCTTTTCGTTTAAGGCCTCTTGCTCTCCTTTTCTGATACCTGTGTATTGGATGGAGAATAAACGAGGACGCTCTTTTAATTCGATGGTTAACCATATCTTTCCTTCCTCCGCCTTCGTCGCATAGATCAATACTTCATCCAAAATACCCTGATTCATGATCTTCCGAATCGCGGCACCAATTGCATCACCTGGAACTTTAATCACATCACCCACCTGAAGGCCAGAGATATTGATCATGGAAGTACCATCGTAGAATTGAGAACCGGTTACTTGAATATCAGCAATCGTATATTCCTTAGGGTCAGCATACGAAAAACTCGTCTCTGGTAAGGCAGAGCTACGAGAACGGCTACCCAAGATTTGGGCAGAGATTTGTTGAATTCCTAACGTAAAAATAAGTAGACCTAAAAACAGGCTACGGCTATTGATTAATCGGATGGCAATTGCTTTTTTCATACGGGGGCCTCAGCCCTTAATTTAATTGTTCACTTATCTTTCCAAAACGTCTTTCACGCATTTGAAAGTCTATAATCGCTTCATTTAGATGTTCTTTTCTAAAATCTGGCCAAAACAAATCTTCAAAAATATACAATTCTGCATAGGCTAATTGCCACAGCATAAAGTTACTTATTCGGTGATCTCCACCTGTACGAATCATCAAATCTGGATCGGGCATTTCTGCCGTCGACAAATGTGATTGTATCGTAACTGAATTAATAGATTCAGCGTTTAATTCTCCATTTTTTACTTTCTCGGCGATCTGCTGAGTCGCTTGCACTAAATCCCACTTACCTGAGTAAGAAAGGGCTAAATTCAGCGTCAAACCTTTGTTATCCGCAGTCTTCGCCATCGCTTTTTCTAATTCAGCTCTGGAAGAAGCAGGTAATTTGCTTAGGTCACCGATGGCTTTCAATCGAATATCTTTCTCGATCATCCCCGGCAATTCATCCTTAATCGCACTCACTAAAAGACTCATCAAAGCCGTTACCTCCGCTTTCGGACGGTTCCAATTCTCCGTTGAAAAGGCATATAAAGTTAAAAACTTCACTCCGAGCTCTCCGCAACCCTCGATCGTTTCTCTCACTGCTTTCAAAGCCGAACGATGACCAAAAACCCGGTCCATCATCCCCTGCTGCTTTGCCCAACGACCGTTCCCATCCATAATAACGGCAATGTGTACAGGAACATTATGTAGATCAATCGACTCTTTCAATTTAATTCAGGATTTTCAAAACAATAAGGTGGCAAATGTAGTTAAAACGGCCGCCCTATCCAATTAAAACTTGTTAATAGGTAGGACAAAAAACGGATTGAATCGTGTAGGTTACGGTTAAGGAGGAATTCAGATATTGATCTCCTTTTGATAAATTAAACGCGCCTTCTCCCTCCATTAACGGTCTATCCAAAGCGTCTGTAAATGTTTTTCTAGCACCTAAATCCCATTGAATTCCCCAGCTCGGGCTCAATTGGTATTTAAACCCAATCCCAAAAGGAAGCGCATAATTCATCTTCGTATTGGTCTTAAAAGCGACGGCATCTTGAGTGCCTGAAACTTTGGCAAAAACCGTAGAAACCCCTAGGTAAAAGTAAGGCGTCCAGTTATTTACGCGTCTGACTGAGTTTTGGTAGTTCAAAAAATTATATTCCACTAAGGCATCAATACCGAAGATGGACGTAGCAAAATTCGTTACAGGAAGCGCAACCGTCACCGGAGATACCCGGTTTCCTGTGCCTCCACGAAGATCTGTGAAAACAGTTTGGATGCGGTAAGCAAAAGTAGGGTTATTCTGATAGCGTACTTGAAGATTCAAGGCCGGACGTGTCATCGCAAACTCTTTGTCGTTCGGAAGCACATGCCAGTTAGCAAATGTTCCGTGGTAGAGCGAGCCTCCTAGGCCTGCTCCATAGGACCAACGTTGTGCACTCGCAGAGAGGCTGATCAACGTGAATAAACAAACAAAATAGAGGTTCTTTTTCATCAATCTACAAAGATAAGCATCTGAATTTAATTTAAAAGGATTAATCGCTTCGTTATTCTTTCTCCCGTAGAAGAGGACAAACTTAACAGGTAGGTACCCGATGCAAAAGAGCTTACGTCGTACCCATAGGTATATGTTTCGCTCTGCACTTCGCCCGCAAAAATTTGGCTTAACTTCTCTCCTACCAAATTATAAAGTGCTAATTCCACCCGCATCGCCTCGAAGGCCGCAAACTGAATACGCACATTACCGGAGGCTGGATTAGGAGCTGGATCCATCAATACCATACGAACTCCTTTTTCAGCTAGCAATGGCGAGCTCAAGAAGATAGGCAGACGTTCAAAAGATTTATTGAAAATCGCAGAAGTGCTACCAGCAGTCAAACCCAAATGATCCATCAGGACAGTGGAGTAGACCTGGCGGTAATCAAAAACGGCCTTAATATCTCCGTTCGAATCCAGATTCGTCAAGTTCGGGTTCTCTCCTACTAAGCCTCCTCTCACGGTATCTCCGATCACAAACATCGGCGCTGCTGTTCCGTGGTCGGTGCCGGTGGTGCCGTTTTGGTTCACGCGACGACCGAATTCAGAGAAGGTCATGACGGTGACGTTGTTGGCTTTATTTTGGGTTTTCAGATCTTTCTGGAAGGCTGCCACGGCATCCGAAATTTGTTTCCAAAGGTTCGCGTGTTGATTTAATTGATTCGCATGCGTGTCGAATCCCCCTATCGTACACAAGTAAACGGGCGTTTCTAAACCACCGGTGATCAATTTCGCAACGATTCCCAGTTGTTTAGCCAGGTTAGTGGCTGGATAGGTGAGCGCATTTTTACCCAATAGGGCCTTATCACGGATGACCGTCGAATACTGTAATGAAGTGCTCGAAATTTGCTTCAAAAAGGCTAATTCATCTCCTGCTAGCGTAGCCGGCGGAATTTCATCGTCAATTAAAGTACCTGAAACGAGTTGATAGAAGAGGTTGGGATCCTCGAAAACGGTGCCGAAGCGACCAAGGTCGGATTGGAATAACAAAGATTCAACAGAGCCTAATTGGATGGCCATTGGATGAGAGGGCATCGCTATGGGGTAAGCAGGGTATTTTTCTGCCAAAAAACGAGCCGCCCAGCCTTCCTCCCAAACCACATTCGCATCCGACCCCGTATTCCAAATATCGGTGGCGCGGAAGTGGGAACGGTTCGGGTTTGCGTATCCGACGTTTTGGATGATAGACACATTTCCTTGATCATACAAAGACTTAATGCCTGTCATCGAGGGATGCAAATACATCCCATTTTTCAAGGCTAGTGCATCGACTTTTTTAATAGCAATGTCTGGTCGCTTAGCGATGTAAATGTCATTTTCGGCTGGAATGACGGTATTTAAACCATCGTTACCACCCACTAATTGAATGATAACCAAGGCATTACCTTCAGGCACAGAGGCGGCAAGCCCAGCGGGCATTTGCGCATAGGCCTGACCCGGGATACCCGAAATACCTAATCCGACACCCCCTGACAGCAATGCCATTCTCCGCAAAAATTCCGATCTAGTTAGCTCCTTTTTCATCATTAGCAGAGTTGAAATTCAGGTAAACGCATCACGGCTTTGAAAAATTGCTGCAAACTCACGTTTGCTCCGGGCGTATAAGTTGACCAGTTTTTCACGATGGTTCCGCCTAATAAGGTTTCTAATAGGAAGGCTTTCTTCTTAGAAGTAGCTGGGAATTGCAAGAACAAGGCTACTACATCGTCCACGAATTCAACCGCTTTTTCGGAATTCGGAAAAGTCTGTGCATAGGGCACGGCGGAAAGTTTCCCGGTGACATTTACGCCATTATATCGCTTCCCCGTAATTAAGGAATCGGTGAAACCACCCCGGTAGGAATAGGTCGTCGAGGAAATCCATTCCCGTTGACCCGGCCAGCCGGCCACATCGGGTGGCTGGAATAATTGCATCTGAAGTACTTTGGACAACTCGTACATATTGATGTAGTCCGGGGCGGCCAATTCTAGGAGTTTAGAGGCACCTACCATCAGCTCGGTAGGGTTTTTGATTTTCGCTCCTATATAGGCAGCTGTGTAAAACTCCTCTGAAGAGAATAAAAACTTCAAAAGCGGCTTCATCTCAAAGTTGTTAGCACGGAATACCGTTGCCATTTCAGAGACAAAGGCCTCGTTCGGCTTGTAATAGACAAATTCCTTATAGATTTTACGGCAAATGAATTCGGCGGTGGCTTTTTGAGTGAAAATATGATCCACTAAAGTATCCATGTCGAATTTCGCCGTCTTTCCTAGTACGGTTACGGAGGCATCTGTGTACCAACGCGTAGGAACAAAAGTCGCTTTCAATCCACTCACCTGCCACCCCGAGAGCACTTTGGCCGCTTGCTTCACATCGGTTTCCGTGTAGTTACCGATACCCATCGTAAATAATTCCAATAGTTCGCGGGCATAGTTTTCGTTCGGAACAGAGCCGCGCGAATTGTTTCCATCCAAGTAGATGAGCATGGCCGGATCTTTGGAAATATCCTTCACCAGCTGCTTGAAATTGCCTAGCGCGTATTTGCGAAACAGGGCATTCTGGGCGTACATGTTTTGGGGATAAACTACTTTATCACGCTCGTTCGCAAAATGATTGTGTAAAAATAGCACCATTTTCTCGCGCATCGCTAGCCCTTCCTTGTGCATTAAATTAAACCACCAATAATTGAATTCCCGGTACCAGGTTCCCGTTTCACCAGAACTTGTCTGGGAAGCGGCAGGTACCGTATTCACCCAGGTATTAGGTGCGGCAGGCTGAGGTGCATCTTGTAAAAGTGCTAAATCAATTAAATCTGAAAAAGAAGAATAGCCTTGAGCGGCCTGCAAGTTTTGCTTCGAATAGCCAAAAAGCGTTCTAGATAATAGATGAGCGATATTTTTCGTATTCCAAGCTGGCATCTTATTCTAAGAATTTGATCGTTAAGGTCGTATCCGGTTTTGAAAAACGCTGCACCCGAACATTTAGGGAATTCGCGGCTTTCTCCACACGTTGTGGCACGGCAACTTGATCGAAAAATACGGGATCAGCATCGACTAAATCCACTAACTGTTTCCCGCCTTTCTCTCCTTTAATTAAGAGGTAATAATGAATAGTACTTTTCGACTTAGCGTCTGTGTATTTCTTCCGAATGCTCCCCTTCCAGCTCATCTCGGTAATCTCATCGGCATCGTTATATACTTTTTCTGCCCAAAGGTTAGGCAAGAAAATTTGGGCTGCAAAAGCAATCCCCGTCATCGCAATCAAAATAGAACCAAAATTCTTCCCAAACACATCATCCTTATGTGCAGAAGAACCACTGCCGCCGCCAAATAAAGGCATTTTCAATTTTTTGCGGGGAGCTCTGCGCGGTGGAACTGGGACGTCTGACATTTTGTTGAGTAGATTAATTTACAAATCAACTAATTTTGAGTGGATTCTAACATTTTTTCGGATTAATTTATCGATTATAGTTAGGATAAAAATTCAAATTGGTAAATTGCCTTTTCATTTTTCCAAACGCCTAAAAAGCACAGAATATTATAATGATTTCATTCATCAGTAAATCGGTAACGAAAATTTTTGGCACGAAATCAGAGCGCGACATTAAAGCGTTGATGCCTATCGTTGAGAATATAAAGAGTGAGTACGCTAAGTTAGCCAGCTTAACAGATGACGAATTGCGTGGTAAAACATCGGAATTCAAGTCTCGCATTGGCGCTTTTTTAGCAGATATAGATGATCAAATCACGGCCTTACACACGTCTGCTGAAGAAACAGAAGATGTAGATGCAAAAGACCGTTTCTTCCAACAAATTGATGCTTTACAACTCGAGCGCAATAGCCGTTTAGAGGTAGTATTGATGGAGATTTTACCAGAAGCCTTTGCAGTCGTAAAGGAAACAGCACGTCGTTTTACAGAGAATAAGCAATTAGTCGTTTCAGCGACGGTAGAGGATAAATTCATCGCTTCTAAAAAGAAGAATGTGGTGATAGAGGGGGATAAAGCGGTTTGGAAAAATCAATGGTTAGCCGCTGGAAACGAGATTACCTGGGACATGGTACACTACGATGTGCAGCTGATCGGGGGTATCGTCTTACACCAAGGAAAGATTTCAGAAATGGGTACGGGTGAAGGAAAAACACTCGTTTCAACCCTTCCTACCTATTTAAATGCCTTAGCAGGACGCGGGGTTCACTTAGTAACGGTGAATGATTACTTAGCGAAACGTGACTCCGAGTGGAACGCGCCTTTGTTCGAATTCCACGGATTGAAAGTGGATTGTATCGACAAACACGAGCCGAATACGGAAGAGCGTCGCGCGGCTTATTGGGCAGATATTACTTACGGAACGAATAATGAGTTTGGCTTTGATTACTTGCGCGATAATATGGCGCGTAGTTTAGAGGATCAAGTCCAAAGACCACACCATTTCGCGATGGTCGATGAGGTCGATTCGGTGTTAATTGATGACGCGAGAACGCCTTTAATTATCTCTGGACCGATTCCAAAAGGTGATGAGCAAGAATTCGAAACCTTCCAACCTCGTATTCACAAATTAGTCGAAGCACAGAAGCAGATCGTTCAAAACTTCTTAGTAGAAGCCAAGAAATTGATCGCCGCTGGGGATAAGAAAGAGGGTGGTTTAGCCCTATACCGTGCCTACAAAGGTTTACCTAAGTCGAAGCCATTGATTAAATTCTTGTCTGAAAACGGCATGAAGCAATTGATGAATGAGACGGAGAGTATTTACCTGGCGGACAACCAAAAGATGATGCCTGAGGCGGTTGCTCCCCTATTATTCACGATTGAGGAGAAGAATAACCAGGTGGAGATGACCGAAAAAGGTTTAGAGTTCATGAGTGGAAACACCGAGAACCCGAACTTCTTCGTGTTACCAGATCTTTCGATCGACTTAAACCGCATCGAGAAAACAGCCGATTTATCG
>JBJOIV010000048.1:0-12712 GCA_046046955.1 Bacteroidota bacterium
CAGCCACTAAATCAGTTGAATTTGCCTTTAAATCTAACGCAGTTTGTGTGGCGGTACTTATGGGTTTATTCGCATCAGACGTATTATTCACATTAGTCAGACCTACCATTGCAGCGCTTATTCCTGATACAATACCAGTGAAAGTAGGGGAGGCAATAGGTGCTTTTAAATTTAAATCAGTGATATCTGCCTTCAAGGCAACATCTGTAGCATTTGCTTTTTGGTTTAAGGATACAATGGATGACTTTAAATCCAAAGCGGTTTGAGTGGAAATGCTAATGGGCTTAGCTAGATCCGTTGTATTGTTCACATTGCTTAATCCTACCATCGTCGCGGTGATGCCAGAAACCGTCCCTGTAAAGGTGGGTGAGGCAATGGGTGCCTTTAGGTTTAGGTTCGACAAGTCGGCTTTGGAAGCCAAATCGGTTATATTAGCTTTTAAATCTACAGATGCTATACTTGCTTTTAAATCTAACGCAGTTTGTGTGGCAGCACTGATAGGTTTACTTGCATCGGAGGTATTATCGACATTAGACAAACCTACCATACTAGCAGACACCCCTGAAACGATTCCGGTAAAGGTGGGTGAAAGGAGAGTTGCTTTCGCGTTCAAATCGGTTTTGTCGGCTTTTAAATCTAGTCCGGTTTGAGTCGCCGTACTGATCGGTTTATTTAGGTCTGAAGTATTATCAACTAAGTCTAAGCCCACTTTTGCAGGATTGATTCCAAACGCGATTTTTTGATCTACGATACTTGAATCTCTTAATTTAGGTCCATGAATCGCCCCATTGGTAATTTTATTATGAGAAATGGCATCATCCTTTATCAGTGGTGCTGTGGCTAGCCCGGATAAGTCACCAGATAGTTTGATTTTACCAGGTAAAATGTCTGAGGCTAGTGGTACATCGTTGAGGATAATTTGGTTGATTTGATTCTTTATTTCAAGTCGTAATGAAGCTAAGTCCGCTTGATTTAAGAGACCCGCATCATTCGAGAAATAGGAGAGGCCAGCTGGTTTTCCTTGGATGTTTTGGTAGTCTACAGATTTTGCATAAAGTGCATAGGGGCTATAATTTAGGCTATTGCGGCTAATTTCGGTGAAAGTAGTTGCGGAGGAAAACTTCACCTCGACCTGCAATGTTTTTAGGGTGTCTGACCATCGGATATCGTCAAAAGTGGTGGTTGATAGTTTAATCCCTTTCCCAATTGTCAGGTTGATTAGGCCGTACTCATCCGTATGTGTCTGATGTGTTTCTTGGTATTCTAGCGTTGTGCCGTTTAGTAGGCTAAATCTGATTTGAACGGGAGATTTTGCAAGTGGTTGACCTGAATAATTATTGCCTGGCATGGCAATTGGGTTAGGATCTAGGATGACCGCTTGGTAATTGATGCCAGTTTTTTGTGCATAACCACAAAAAGAGATTCCGATCAAAAAAAGTATTCGTTGGATATTATTCATGGCTGTTGAAAGGAGAATAGTGTAGGCCAAACCCAAACGAGGTAGGATTGATCGCGAATTGACTTCCATCTTTTTGGATGGTATTTAACTGCCAGGAATTAGAGAAGTAAATAAACAAGTCAGTTTGAGCATTCAACTTTTTAAGTACCTGCAATTCTGCCCCTAGGTGAAACTGAAGTCGGTCAAATTGATTATTGCCTTGCAGATTATAAGTTTGGGCTCCCATTTTTTGATTACCCATTATAAGTTGGCTCACTTGAAGTAGACCTGAATAAGATAGGGCAAATCCTTTCCCCAAATTTGATCTCATTCCTAGGCCTGATTTTAGGCCTGCATAGGTAGTAGAATAGCTGAAGGGAATATTTTGGACTACTCCTGAAGAATTAAATTCATTCAGATGAATACCCCATTGAAAAAGTAGTTTTCGGACAAATGCACTTTTCGTTTTAGATGAATCTACAAGTGGTCTACTATGAGCAATGGATAGGTGTAATCCTGCCTCAGGCTGAAATGACTGGGCTGTGGAATAAATAGGATTACTGAATCTGAATTGAGCGGAATTGATTCCTACCTGAAATCTCCAATCTTGTGCTGCCAGTTTTTGAGAACACAAAATGGAGATTAAGCAGATAAAGGATATTGTAAATGAGTGGGTTAGGTATTTACTTGTTTTCATACTATTGTGGTTAGGCAATTACCCGAAGGCAAAAGCAAGCTACATAAAAGGTTTTGGAATGCTAAATGCTGAAAAAATCAGCAACTTGATAAAAGCATTATATGCTCAAATACGCCCAATGGAGGTCGATTTTCTGTTATTTTGATTTTGTAAATTATCAAGAAACTGATAATCTCACTTTCGGATTAGGATTATCAATTTATTATTTGCAAAGGGCTTAAAAAGGTCTATTTAAATTTTGGTATATTGCCACACAATTGATGTAAAATGAAAATCTCCTACCTTGAAAATTATGCTGCTTTAAGCCAAAAAGCAGCTTCTCTTATTGCTGAAGAAGTAAAGCATAACCCTGACTTGCTATTTTGTGCTGCCACGGGTGGTAGTCCCACAGGCATGTATGCGGAAATGGCAAAAGAAAAGGAGATTTTTGGTCAGATGAGAGTAGTAAAAATGGATGAATGGGGAATAATTCCATCCGAGCATCCAGATTCATGCGAGACCTATTTGAAAAAGCATTTATTGGGACCTTTGGAAATCGATGATAATCGCTATACAACGTTTGATACGAAGCCTGAGGTTGTGGAAGCTGAATGCCAACGAATGAATACATTTTTGGCTGAAAACGGAGCTTTGGATATTTGTATTTTAGGCTTAGGGAAAAATGGTCATATCGCATTTAATGAGCCCTCTGAAGCCTTACAGCCTTATTTTCACAAAGCTTTATTAGCTGAGACTACGATTGCGCATGACCCTGCGCTTTCTCAAGGGGATGAACCAGCTTATGGATTGTGTGTAGGAATGGAAGGAATTATGCAATCAAAAAAAATCATTTTCTTGATTACGGGAAAAGGAAAGCGGGAGGCTGTGAGGCGAATTATGGAACGTAAAATAGGGACCGATTGTCCTGCGTCTTTTTTATGGATGCACCCCAATGTAGAATGTTTAATCGACTCCTCGGCTGTCTAGTCCTTAAAGGGATGTCGCTCGATCCAGTTAGCTTCCGGTTCTAGCATGGGAAAAATCCAGGACAGATTGCGATGAATAAGGCCAAAACGATGCCGCATAATCCCTTTTAGTTGCGTCGCTTTTGCCCCAATTGAACTCTTTATTTCGAGCGCTGTTCTGCCTAAAATAATCCGGCTAAACCCTTCAGCGATACCACATTCTACCATATCATACAGCATATTCAGATAAAGCATTTTTTCACGCTGTATCGTTTCATCATACCCTAGGAAATACGTTTCTAATTCCTCCCCATGGCGTATGACAGTAGAAAATCCAACTAACTGATTATCTAGGAAATACCCTCGCAAGATAAAATCCGTTCCAACGTATTTTTTAAAGGTGGAAAAATGGTTTGAAGGTAGGATAAAGGTATTGAATGGTGCATTCTCAGCCACATGTAGATAGAGAGCATAAATCCTTTCCTCCAGTTCTACTATTTCCTCGTAACTAAGCTCTTTTCTAGTTAGGCCGTCCCCTTTTTTTCGACACCGTTTCCATTGGTCACGGTATTTTTTAGTCAAATCAGCCACATAATCATTTTCTGATTTCCATTGGGGATTAATCTCAAAAACCATATTTGGTTGTGAGCTGAATTCATAATCAGTTCCAAAGGCAGGGATATGGAAGGTCTTGATTTGGCCTTCATTAAAATCTTTGAATATGGTTAAATGAGGTTTGTTAGGCCAGTTTTCAACAATCTTACGCAGTTTTTCAACAAGTATTTTCTCGTCTACTTCGGGTAAAAAAGCGTAGGCATTTTGACCACTCAACATATTATTGCCCACCAAAAGTAATTGCGATGCAAATTGCTTAAACAGAAAATTCCGCATCGCCGTTTTGATGGCGTGATCTCTCTCCCCAAAACCAGTCAATTTCGCCAAATCAATCTCTTGAATCAAACTGCTAGCCACCAGTTTTTCGCCATCAAATATCCCCACGAAAGTACATTCCATATTTTCAGGCGAAGATTCCTCCAAAGTCTGCAAATAATTCTTTCGCAAAAAAAGGCAGGACGCCGACACCTGATCCCAGTTTTCGGGTAATTCAGCTGTTTTTTTGAAAAATTGATAGATGTATTTGGGACTCAAATGAATTGTTTAATGGGTGTGTAACACACTAATTGTGAGAATTGTTCCGGACAAACTAAAGACGCTTCGCGTCTTCAAAGAGCAAAGAACAATGAATGGTAAATGATAAATGGTAAATGTTTCGTCCTCCGGACTGACGCTTCGCGTCTTCAAAGCACAAAGAACAAAGCAAAAAGTACAAAGTCGGAATCCGCTGCGCGGATGACCTCATGAAATGTTTCATCGTCCTCCAAGCTAATTCCCTCCGAACTGACTACCGACTACTGGCTATTGACTACCGACTACTGGCTACCGACTACTGTCGACTAGTGACTAGCGACTGACGCTTCGCGTCATGTGGCCCCGCCGGGAATCGAGTCGAGCGTGGCCCCGGCCTCATCTAGCGTTTAGAAGGAGCGCTCTTCTTTTCGTCCTCCGGACTCATTCCCTCCGGACTGACGCTCCGCGTCATGTGGCCCCGCCGGGAATCGAGTCGAGCGCGACCCCGGCCGTATCTAGCGTTTAGAAGGTACGCTCTTTTGCTTCCCTCTGGGTGGCCCCGCCGGGAATCGAACCCGGATCTAGCGTTTAGGAAACGCCTATTCTATCCGTTGAACTACAGCGCCAATATCTCTTATCTCTACTCTATACTCTCTACTCTCCTTCAGGCATATACCCATCACTATGCCCCATCAAGTGATTTCCCTCCAGCCAATTCGGGAAAATCTGCATGTGCTTGTCTTTTAATTGTCCCATGATCGTCTCTCGAAGTTCGGCTAAGTTGCTGCGTTGTTCGGCTGAGATGAAAACGGTTTTTGGGGTATTGGTTTGCCAGTGAGTGCGCTTTAAAAAGGCAGTCACACGGTCCATTTTACTTAATTCTACTTCGCCATCGATGCCCACTTCAGATCCTTCGAAGAAAATATCTTCGACAGGGAAGAGGTCAATTTTATTGAAAACGAGGATGGTAGGTTTATCTCCTACACCCATTTCGTTAAGAATACCTTGAACGACTTCGATTTGCTCCTCAAAATTCGGGTGTGAAATATCCACCACGTGCAATAATACATCCGCTTCACGAACCTCATCTAAGGTAGACTTAAAGGATTCGATCAAGAGGGTAGGCAACTTGCGAATGAAACCTACGGTATCCGTTAATAAGAAAGGAATGCCTTCCCAGACTACCTTACGAACTGTGGAATCTACCGTGGCAAAGAGTTTATTTTCAGCGAAAACGTCCGTTTTAGCTAGTTTTTGCATCAAAGTGGACTTGCCTACGTTCGTATATCCCACTAATGAAACGCGGACCATACGGTCGCGGTTTTTGCGTTGGGTGAAGGATTGCTTGTCGATGGCCTCTAATTTGTCCTTTAGAAAGGCGATACGGTCGTTCGCGATACGACGGTCCGTTTCTAATTCCTTTTCCCCTGGACCACGCATACCTACGCCACCACGTTGTTTGGAAAGATGAGACCACATGCGGGTTAATCGCGGTAACATGTATTGGTATTGTGCGAGTTCTACCTGGGTGCGGGCTTGAACGGTTTGGGCTCTCAAGGCAAAAATATTGAGAATCAACAAACTGCGATCTAATACTTTTACTTCTTTGCCGTATTCCTGAATGTTAAATTCAATATTACGCACCTGAGATGGGCTTAAGTCATCGTCAAAGATGATCATGTCGACATCCTTCTCAATGACATAGGCCATGATGTCCTCGAATTTTCCTTTACCTACGTAAGTCTTGTTATCGGGCTTGGCTAAATTTTGAGTAAAGCTGTGAAGCGTCACGACGCCGGAAGTAGAAGCTAAAAAGGCTAATTCCGCGAGGTATTCGGCCGTTTGTTCGGCATTTTGTTTTTGAGAAGTGACCGCGACTAAGACCGCGGTTTCTTGTTCCTCATCCGTACGATGTACTACGTTGTTTTTCATTTTAGCTAAAAAAAGCCTTTCCGTGAAGAAAGGCTTTCTTGTTAGGTAGGCTGTTCTACTTATGCGTTTAGCGCCTCTGCACCCCCTACGATCTCTAAGATTTCCTTCGTAATAGCTGCTTGACGTGAACGGTTGTACTCTAATTTCAATGCTTTAATTAATTCTCCAGCGTTATCAGTTGCTTTATCCATTGCCGTCATACGAGCGCCGTGTTCTGAAGAATTAGATTCTAATAAGGCACGGAAGATGGATAATTTAATTGACTTTGGAATTAATTCAGAAATAATTTCTTCCTCAGATGGCTCAAAGATATAATCTACTGAACTCGCTTTTTCACCTGATTCTGAGGCTACTAAAGGAAGTAATTGTTCTGTTTGAATAATCTGTGTAGCAACGTTCTTCGAATAATTGAAAAGAATTTCTACGACATCATATTGCTTCTCCGTGAAGGCATTTAATACGACTTCACCGATTTCACGTACGTTCGTGAAGTTCAAACGTGTGAAGATGTCAGTATGCGCATCGTTCACTTTGTATCCACGACGTGATAAATATTCTGCTCCTTTTTTACCTAAAGAAAGAATCTCTACATTTCCAGACGCTTGAAGATCTGCATATTTCTCTTGTATTAAAGCCATGGTCGCTTTTCCTACGTTCGCATTAAATGCGCCGCAAAGTCCACGATCAGAGGTTACTACAATGATTAAGGCATTCTTGATCTCACGTACTTCTGTGAAAGGATTCTCCGCACCCGCTTCTGTTTGAGCAGAAACGGTGGCAATCATTTCCGCTAATTTCTTAGCGTAAGGACGCATTTGGTGTATGGCATCTTGTGCACGACGTAGCTTCGCAGCGGAAACCATTTTCATGGCTTTCGTGATCTGCTGCGTCGAGTTAACCGATACAATTCTATTTCTTACTTCTTTTAAGGAAGCCATAGTATTCTAATTTTATGCTTTGTATTTAGCTGCTACTTCATTACCCACACGCTTCAACGTAGCGGTTAAGGTATCATCGTATTTACCTTGACCTAAAGCTTCTAACGTTGCTTTTTCTGTCGCACGTAATACTTGAATGAAATCTTGTTCGAATTCACGAACTTTTTCTACTGGTACGTTATCTAAGTTACCAGTTGTAGCTAAATAAATCATCGCAACTTGCTCCTCTACGCGTTGTGGTGCGAATTGAGGTTGCTTTAACATTTCTAAGTTACGGCGACCACGGTCGATCGTTAACTTCGTAGATGCATCTAAATCAGAGCCAAACTTCGCGAAAGCTTCTAGCTCACGGAATTGTGCTTGATCTAACTTTAAGGTACCCGCTACTTTCTTCATCGACTTGATCTGCGCGTTACCACCCACACGTGATACCGAGATACCTACGTTAATCGCTGGACGAATACCTGCGTTGAACAAGTTAGTTTCTAAGAAGATTTGACCGTCAGTAATCGAAATTACGTTCGTTGGGATATAAGCAGAAACGTCACCCGCTTGTGTTTCGATGATCGGAAGAGCTGTTAAGCTACCGCCACCTTTCACTAAGTGTTTGATTGATTCTGGTAAGTCGTTCATGTTGCGAGCGATCTCATCCGAGTTGTTCACTTTCGCCGCACGCTCTAATAAACGAGAGTGAAGGTAGAAAACGTCACCTGGATACGCCTCACGTCCTGGTGGACGACGTAATAATAGAGAAACCTCACGGTAAGCTACCGCTTGCTTCGATAAGTCATCATACACAACTAAGGCTGGACGACCTGTATCACGGAAGAATTCACCGATCGCTGCACCTGTAAATGGAGCGTAGAATTGCATTGGAGCTGGATCCGCAGCTGTCGCCGAAACGATTACTGTATAATCCATCGCACCTGCTTTACGTAAAGTTTGCTCAACTTGCTTCACAGTAGAAGCTTTTTGACCAATCGCTACGTAGATACAGAAAACTGGCTCTCCTTTATCGTAGAATTCTTTTTGATTAATGATTGTATCGATACAAACCGCAGTTTTACCTGTTTGACGGTCACCGATTACTAGCTCACGTTGTCCGCGACCTACTGGGATCATCGCATCGATCGCTTTGATACCTGATTGTAATGGTTCGGTTACTGGTTGACGGAAGATTACCCCTGGTGCTTTACGCTCTAAAGGCATCTCGTATAAATCTCCTGCGATAGGACCGTTTCCGTCGATAGGCTCACCTAACGTGTTCACTACGCGACCTAAAATTCCATCACCTACTTTTACAGAGGCAATAAGGTTTGTTCTTTTTACGGTATCACCCTCCTTTACAGAGCTAGAATCCCCTAATAATACAGCACCTACGTTATCCTCCTCTAAGTTCAAGGCTAAAGCTTTCAAACCGTTTTCGAAAACGATCAACTCACCTGCTTGTACGTTAGATAGGCCGTAAATACGTGCCACACCATCACCCACTTGGAGTACGGTACCTACTTCTTCTAGTTCTGCGACAGTTTTAGCTTGGGACAATTGTTCCCGTAAAATAGCTGAAACTTCATCTGGTCTTACTGATGCCATATAAAATGGAGGGGTTTAATAATTTATAAACTGATTTTTAAACTATTTATTTTGAATCAAATTTCGGGTGCAAAATTAGTCATGAAATTTGAATAATCCCATGAATTAATCAAAAAAAAGACGATAATCATAAGACTTTTTAAAGAAGTGTGTTTGAGCTAGGTAGGAAAGCCTGTTAAATGCCGTTAAAATTCTTGAAAAAGAGGCTTTTTTCTGTATCTTCGAACCTTTGTTTTTGACAATTAATAAACAATCTATATGAAAATTAAATTGCTTGCCATCTTTACTTGTTTTGTATCATTGACTTCTGTAGCGCAGACAAAACCGAAGCCTACCACGAAGCCTGCCACGAAGCCTAAGTTAACGGTTTCATTAACTAAAGTGCCAGTAAAAGAATTCTCTAATCAAGTAGATTCTGTTTCCTATGCGGTAGGGGTATTAGTGGCACAGAATTTTAAATCTCAAAAAGTTACGTTAAATCCAGCGATGGTGGCGAAAGGTTTTGAGGCAGCCACTCAAGGTGGAGCCTTGAAAATGACAGAGCAGGAATGTCAAAACATCGTTTCTAATTACATGATGAAGAATCAAGAGGCCTTGGCCTTAGAAAAATCAAAAGAATTTTTGCCTAACAAGGAGGCTGGAGAGAAGTTTTTGGCAGAAAATAAAAAGAAAGACTCGATCATCGTGACTTCTTCTGGATTACAATACAAAATCATCAAATTAGGAACGGGCCCTAAGCCTGTTGCGACGGATAAAGTGAAGACACATTACCATGGAACATTAATCGATGGTACGGTGTTTGATTCCTCCGTACAACGCGGCGAGCCTATTTCATTCCCTGTTTCTGGCGTAATCCCAGGCTGGGTAGAAGCCTTGCAATTAATGCCAGTGGGTTCTAAATTCAAGTTATTTATTCCTGAAAACCTAGCTTACGGAGTTCGTGGCGGTGGTCAAACCATCAAACCTTATTCCGCATTAGTTTTTGAAGTAGAATTATTAGAGATCGAAAAGTAAACCGATGAAGAAGATACTTCCTATTTTTATCCCGCTTTCCTTATTAGTCGTCTGGTTTATGCATGGTTCTGACCTGCAAAATCAAGTGACCTACCAAGAAGGTGATTTACAGCCCTCTGCTTTGCAACGTAAGGTAGAGAATAAGGTATTCGAGATTTTGAGCAACTACCATTACCGGAAGATTCCCGTGAATGATTCGTTGTCCTCGAAGATTTTTGATGCCTACATCAAGCAATTAGACCCGAACAAGGTGTTCTTTTTAGCGGAGGATATAAATGAGGTGGAAAAGTATCGTTTAGCGATAGATGAGGCGCTTAATTTAGGCGATTTGACTCCCGCATTTCAGATTTATAATATTTACCAAAAAAGAATGAAGGCGCGTTATGCCTTCATCAACGCTCAATTAGATAAAGCGGTTGACTTTACTATCGACGAAACCTACCAACCGAATCGTGAGAAAGCAGTTTGGGCTAAATCAGAGGCTGAGTTAGATGATTTCTGGCGCAAGGACATCAAGCGTCAATTATTGGATTGGAAAATTGGCGGGAAAGCCGATACAACGTCTGTACGTGAATTAAAAGAGCGTTACAAGCGGACGGAGAAATACATGGCGAAGACGAAATCGGAGGATGTATTTCAGATTTTCATGAATGCCTATACTGAGAGCATTGACCCACATACATCGTATATGATTCCAAAGGCTGCGGAGGAATTTAATAAGGATATGTCCCAAAGTTTTGAAGGGATAGGGGCAACGCTTCGATTAGAGGGTGATTACGTAACTATTTTTGATTTAGTGCCAGGCGGTCCAGCCTACAAAAGCAAACAAATTAATCCAAAAGATCGCATCGTGGGTGTGGCTCAAGGAGATGAGGGCAAGTTTGTTGATGTGATCGGTTGGTTTACGGATGATGCAGTTAAATTAATTCGCGGACCGAAAGGAACTGTGGTACGTTTAAAAATCTTACCAGCCTCTGGCGTGACAGGTTCACCTACAACGGAGGTTCGCATCGTTCGCGAGAAGATTAAATTAGAAGAGCAGACGGCGAAGAAGGAGATTTTGTTCCAAAAACAGGGCGACAAAACCTTGAAAATTGGTTTAATCACCATCCCGATGTTCTACCGTGATTTTGAGGGTGCGCGTAATAATGAAGCAGGTTTCAAATCTACCTCAGCCGATGTGCGTAAGTTCTTAGTCGAATTCAAGAAAGAAGGAATCGATGCTTTATTAATCGATTTGCGTAATAATGGTGGAGGATCATTGATCGAAGCGGTAGACTTAACTGGTTTATTCATTACTTCGGGTCCTGTGGTTCAAAGAAAAGAGTCTACTGGTCAAATCACCCAAGAAAATGATGAGAATCCTGAACTAGTATATGATGGGCCGATGGCTGTTTTAATTAACCGTTTCTCAGCTTCTGCTTCGGAAATTTTTGCAGGTGCGATTCAAGATTACCAACGTGGAATTATCGTAGGGGAGCAATCTTATGGAAAAGGAACGGTTCAAAGCGTGTTAGACTTAAGCCGTTTCGTTCGTTCGGAAAAAGAGAATCCTGGGGTATTGAAAATTACGTTGGAGAAATTCTACCGCATCACGGGTAGTTCGACACAACACAAAGGGGTAAGCCCTGATTTTGCTTTACCATCTGCATTCTCAGCCGAAGAATTTGGTGAAAGTTCTCAACCAAGCGCCTTGCCTTGGGATATGATTCGCTCGACTACGTTTACGAAGACGGGTAAAGTTAATCCAGTGGTGGTGAAGCAATTACAAGCAGCGTTCCAGGAGCGTTTAAAAACGAAGCCAGAGTTGTTGAAGTTGAAAGAAGATTTAGCGCGTTGGAAGAAGTTGAAAGAGACAAATTCCATTGCCTTGAATTACGATAAGCGCAAGAAAGAATTAGATGACCAAAAGAAAAAGCCAGATGAAACGCAGGAAGTGATGGCTTCCTTAGCTGGCTCAGAAACACTTATCGTAGACGAAAAGAAAGTGGAGTCGAAAGAAAAAGACAAGCACGCGAAGGATACGTATTTAAAAGAAACCCAGCAGATTATCGCTGATTGGTTAAAAGGTCCTGTGGCACCTGTTAAAGCAGTAGCCAAGAAATAATGAAAGCACTCGCTGACATATTGAGAGAATCTGCAGTGGTTGTCCGGGAGACTGGGCAATGGATTTTGCAGCAATCATCTCAATTCACGAGCTCGGATATCATCTATAAAGGGACGAATGATTTAGTTTCTTTTGTAGACCAACAAGCGGAAGCGAAATTAAAGCTTGGCCTTTCAGCCATTTTTCCGGAAGCGCAATTTATCGCGGAGGAAACCTCTTCGAATTACGCAGAGGTAGGGGATGGCTACTATTGGGTGATAGATCCTTTAGATGGCACCACGAATTTCTTGCATAAATTGCCCGTTTTTGCCGTTTCTGTGGGTTTGATCTATCAAAAGCAACCCATTTTAGGTTTAATCTATGAGCCTAATCGCGACGAATTATTTACGGCAGCAAAAGGAAATGGGGCGCATTTAAATGGAAAACCTATTCAGGTTTCTCCGGAGAATTCCTTGTCGAAATCCTTATTAGCTACCGGTTTTCCTTATTATGATTTCTCGTACCAAGACCGGTATTTAGATTTATTAAAGGAACTGATGCGCTCTTCTCATGGTTTAAGACGCATGGGAGCTGCGGCCATTGATTTAGCGTACACGGCCTGCGGGCGTTTTGAAGGATTCTTTGAGGCGAATTTGAAGCCCTGGGATGTGGCAGCAGGTAAAATTATCATTGAAGAGGCCGGAGGAATGGTGACTAACTTTTCTGGAGGTCAGGATGTGATTTTTACGGGTGAAATTATTGGAGCGGGTCCTATTTTCTCGGAATTTTTAGGAACTTTGCAGTCAAAGTGGTTTGATTAACATGGAAAACATCCTCATTTTATTGGTTTTTGCTGCCGCGGTATTTTACCTGGTTCGGATGGTGTATAACCAGTTTTGGGGTGCTAGTGCGGGTAATTGTGCGAAAGGCTGCGGGACCTGT
>JBJOIV010000049.1:0-12622 GCA_046046955.1 Bacteroidota bacterium
TCCATTTTAGAGATCTTTAATTCCAAAAGCCCTTGTGCATCTTTCGCCGCATCGTACTCAGCATTCTCACTTAAATCACCCTTATCACGAGCCTCCGCGATTTGTTTGGCCATATCAGAACGACCTGTAATCTTCAAATGGTGTAATTCTGCTTTTAATTTATCTAATGCCTCTGCCGTGTAATATTGAAACTTTGCCATACTCTTTTTAGGGTTTTACCTCTGTGCTTAAAAACAAAATAGAACGGCCTCCGACCGTTCTACCTAATTTATTTGTAGTTTTGTTTCGGATTCGCAACTAAAATTTTTGTTTTTCTAACAGCACGTAATGGTTGTTTTGTAGAGAACAAAGGTAATAAAAAATCAGACGGATTCCACAAACAATCAAAATCAAGGATGCGGATTATATTTTTTGGGACCCCGGAATTTGCAGTAGCTAGTTTACAGGCCTTAGTAGAGGCGAAGATGGAGGTGGTTGCCGTTGTAACCGCTCCCGACAAGCCGGCTGGACGTGGACAACAGATGCAATCATCCCCCGTGAAGGTGTACGCCACGTCTTGTGGCATACCTGTTTTACAGCCGGTTAAACTAAAAGACCCCGCATTTTTAGAAGAACTAGCCGCATATAAAGCTGACTTACAAATCATCGTAGCCTTCCGAATGCTTCCGGAAGCGGTTTGGAATATGCCGCCGATGGGTACGTTTAATTTACATGCTTCCTTGCTTCCTCAATACCGAGGTGCGGCTCCCATTCACTGGGCGGTCATTAATGGGGAAACGGAAACGGGAATTACAACCTTCTTCCTGCAACACGAAATCGATACGGGTGATTTATTATTCCAAGAAAAAGAAGCCATTTCGGCTACAGATACGACCGGTGAATTATATGAACGCTTGATGAACAAAGGCGGCGCCTTGGTCGTTAAAACGGCCAAAGCCATCGAATCTGGCGATATTCACCCGACTCCACAACAAGAATTAGTTGAACTAAAATCAGCCCCTAAATTGGACCGAAGTACGGGAGAAGTTCATTGGACACGGAACGGACAGGATATCGTTAATTTAGTGAGGGGCATGCATCCATTTCCAGGCGCACACACCGTTTTTCAGGGCAAAAATTGCAAATTGATAGCGATCGAATTTCACCCTGAAATTATCCCTGATCTTGGGGTCGGCGTTTGGGATACAGATAAAAAAACGTTCCTCCGCGTGGGTTGTGGCGATGGTTACATCAACATTTTAGAATGGCAGATGGAAGGCAAAAAGCGCCTGAAAATAGACGAATTCTTACGCGGCTACAACTTTAATTTCTAGTGTAATTTCCAAAGTCCCATCGGATAAAAATACCCGTAGGAGCCTTTTTGGATGAAGATATACTGCTCTTGTATATTTGCCAAAACCGTAACGGTATACGGCTTTAAAGTTAGATCAGCAGCTGAGGCAGGGAAAGGGATCGCCTGAGAGCAAGCGCAAGGTTTATTCTCCCGCACCTTGTTTAATTCAATCAATAAATCCCGAGAGTCTTCGACGAGTTCCTCGCGACCGATATTCACCTTCTTAAAGTAATTCCGTTCATATGCCGCCTTAAACGGTTCATATTCCAACGCCACCTCTGGATACTTTTGAATGAGACTGGCACTATTCAAGAAGGCCTGGATATGCCCAGGATCAGGAAAGCCTACAAAGTCACCACCCCAAAATAAACCCAAATCCTTCGCTATCGACCCATAACGGTCATAAATAGCGCCACGACGCAAGTGCCTGCCTTTTCTGGCGATGGCTCCATCCGCAGCTAAACCGAAGTTATGAAAAGAGATAAAGGCCTTCGAGAAGCCCCTTTTTTGCAAGGATAATTGCTGTTTTTTATTTCGAGTAGTGGAAGTGTATCTCAGCTTATACGGCGACTTCATTCGTTTCTTCAAACTATCGCGCTTGATCTCGAAAGAGTCAATTTCTGCTGACAATAAATCCTCCCAAGGCTGGTGCAATTGAGCAAACTCACGTTTCTCTTTTGTACCATCGGCATTTACGCGGATAAAAACATAAGAAGCAATAGAATCGGTAGAAAAGGTAGAATCTTGTTGCTTGTACAGCCACTTAAATTCCTCCCAATCGATTGATGATAGGCGTACAGGCTCACACACCCGCTGTTTGGCAGGCTGCTCCTCAAGACTTAGAAAGAATAAGATGACTTGAAAAAGACCAATTAAAATCATTTTTTCAAGGGAATGATGAGCACTTCACCACGTAGGGTAATGTCATCTTTCTTGTGATTCGCCTCCATAATGGCTTGTTTAGTCACGCCATATTTTTCTGCCACTTTACGTAAAATATCACCAGGACCCACGGTATGCACCGCTTGAATCTTCACATTTAACTTCGTAGACCCACTTTTAATCCCATCCGGATTCACCCCTGGATTCAAGGCTTTCAATTGATCTACCTTTAAACCAAATTTTCTAGCAACTGCAGAAAAGGTCTCCCCTTTTTCCACCGTTACACTGTGCGATTTGCCTGCAGGCGTGGCTACTTCAGGAACCACTTCTGCCTCAGCCTCTTTTTTCTGCTCGGCTAATACTTCTTCCTCTGATTTCCCTAGCAAAGAATCCTTCGTGACAATTAAAGAATCCGCAGGATCTGCAATCGAATCAATATCCACTTGTGCCGCCTCTGCTAACACTTCTTCCTCAGGCTCTACAAATTTCTCCGCCTTGATTAATTCGTCCTTATCTGGACTCACAAAATGCTCAAATCCTACCGCAATTAAACCCACCAGAGTTAATAAAAGGATGCCCAAAGTGATAACGGGCAACTTGCTGCTTTCTTCGTTTTCGCTCATTATTTTGAGAATTTATCTTTTGTTTCTTGGCTCATTTCAGCCACTTTATCTTCTAATTCCGCTTTGTAAGCCGTGTATTTTTCTGCCAAAGAAGCATCTGAAATCGCCAACATTTGTACTGCTAATAATCCGGCGTTCTTGGCTGCATTTAAGGCTACAGTGGCTACTGGAACGCCATTTGGCATTTGTAAAATAGATAAAACGGAATCCCATCCATCGATGGAATTAGAGGATTTCACCGGAACGCCGATCACCGGCAAAATAGTCGCCGAAGCGATCATACCTGGTAAATGCGCCGCACCACCTGCTCCTGCGATGATAACCTGGATACCGCGTGACTTTGCTTGCTGAGCGTAGGTCATCATTTTTACTGGTGTACGGTGTGCAGAAACGATGTCGACTTCATAAGCCACACCAAAATCCTTGCAAACCTGAATGGCTTCTTGCATCACTCCTAAATCTGAGCTGCTACCCATTATAATTCCTACCATAGCTATCTAATTTATGCGATAACGCGTATGCTTTGTTTAACTAATTCTGCTTTCTGTTCGATCTCTTCACGGGAGCCAGCCACTAACGTGATGTGCCCCATTTTGCGAAAAGGTTTCGTTATTTTCTTTCCATATAAAAATGGATGAACGCCAGGAATACCTAAAATAGTATCCAAGCCTTCGTATTTCGCAGGCCCTGTAAATCCTTCTGAGCCTAATAAATTCAACATGCCAGAGTAGCTATGTGCATAGGTATCTCCCAAAGGAAGACCCGTAATGGCTCTCAAATGCTGCTCATATTGTGATGTATCATTCGCCCGAATCGTTTGATGACCTGAATTATGCGGTCTCGGAGCGACTTCGTTAATGAGGATTTTACCATCCTTCGTTAAAAACATTTCCACCGCTAAAACGCCTACTAATCCCATTTTATCAATTAGGCTAACGGCAATTTGCTCTGCTTCCCGCTCAATTTCGCGTGAAATGGCCGCCGGTGACACTAAAAACTCGACGAGGTTTTGGACGGGATGAAATACCATCTCCACAGCAGGAAAGGCTTTAATCTCCCCTTGCGGATTGCGCGCCACAATGATGGCTAATTCTTTATCGAAATCAATGGCCTTTTCTAAAAGGCCAGGTTCTGCAAATCCTTTCGAAGCATCCGCAGCTGAACCGATATATTGTACCCCTTTCCCATCGTATCCTCCTTTACCCAGTTTGTTAAAAGCGGGCAAGAAATCCTCGTTTGCCACTATTTCGTCTGCAGATTCGATTAACCTGAAATCGGCAGTAGGAAAACCGTGGGTTTGGAAAAAGGTCTTTTGGATACGCTTGTCTTGAATCATGCGAAGCAAATGAGGTTGAGGATAGACCTTAATTCCCTCTGCTTCTAATTGTTCAAGCGCTTCGATGTTGACATGCTCAATTTCGATACTGACTAAATCACATTTTTTCCCAAAAGCATAAACCGTATCAAAGTCCTGGAACGAGCCCTGCGTAAACTGGGTCGTCAAGGTGTGACAAGATGCTTCTGGATCTGGATCAAGGCAGGCGATTTGCAAATCTAAGTCGATGGCTGCTTGTAGGAGCATTCTTCCTAGCTGGCCGCCGCCTAATAATCCGATTTTGGGAAGTGATGTAGACATAAATTCGAATTCAATGGGTAAAATTACGGCTTTTGTTTTACCTTTGGAAATTATTTAGACCTCGAGAAAAAATATTCTTGCAGGATACCTTATTCAGGACATGACAAAAAGAAATACCACCATCATCGCATTCATTTTACTGGCTATCGCGAGTCGTTTATTGATTTTAGCCGGACCCGGTTGGGCGAACTTCTCCCCTATGGCCTCTATGGCACTTTTTGTAGGAGCTTATCTACAAAATCGCAAACAAGCCGTTGCTTGGACTTTACTAGCGGTTTGGGGATCGAATTTGATCTTAAATAATACTCTATATGATTCCTTTTTCCCAGGTTTCTCCTTCGGAATTGACGCGGTTCACATGGGATTATTTGCTCTGATCTCTTTGTTAGGCCAAAACACCACAGCAAGTCCCTCTCGTTTCATCGGCACGAACTTAGCCGCAGCGATGGCTTTCTTCTTTGTTTCAAACTTCGCGGTTTGGTTAGGATCTGATATCGCTTACACGAAAGACCTGGCGGGGTTAATCAATTGCTACGCCGCTGGTATTCCATTCTTGAAGAATACGTTAGCAAGTCAATTCTTATTCTCTGGATTATTCTTTGGAGGATTTGAACTATTGAAAAAACAAGTTCCAGCTTTGCGCTAGAATCTAATAGACATAAAAAAGGGTCGGCTTGCAAATGCGAGCCGACCCTTTTTATTTATTGCTATTCCTAATTCTTGTAGACCTTTCCGTCCTTCATCACAAAGTTTACCTTCGTCATTAGTTTCACGTCTGCTACCGGATCTCCTGGTACGGCGATAATGTCAGCTGCTTTACCAGCCTCGATGGATCCGATTAAGTCACTTTGACCTAATAAATCTGCTGCATTGACTGTAGCCGATTTAATCGCCTCTAATACGGGCATACCCGCTTCGTTCATCAAAATAAATTCATAGCCATTCTTTCCGTGGCCAAAAACCCCAGCATCTGTTCCGAAAGCGATCTTTACGCCTGACTTATAGGCTTTACCAAAAGTTCCTTGAATGATGGGCCCAATCGCTGCCGCTTTCTTCGCTACCATCTCCGGATAATAGTTCGGGATCTTCGAAGAGTCTGCCACCGAACGACCTGCAATGACCGTAGGCACATAGTATGTCCCCATCTTTTTCATCAATTCCATCACCTCTTCGTCCATGAATGTTCCGTGTTCGATTGAAGAAACCCCACCTAAAACGGCCCGTTTCATTCCCTCTTTTCCGTGAGCGTGAGCGGCTACTTTGAAGCCATAATCTTTCGCTGTTTGAACAATGGTACGTACCTCTTCATCGGTGAATTGAGCACCTGCTCCGTCTTTGGCATAACTTAAAACTCCTCCAGTTGCCGTGATTTTAATCAAATCAGAGCCTTCCTTGTAGCGCTGACGAACTGCTTTCGCCGCATCTGCAACACCATTCACCACCCCATCCTCTGGGCCTAAATCCTTTTTAAAGGCTTCATTGATACCATTCGTATCATCCGCATGGCCACCCGTCGTACCGATCGTTACACCCGCTGTAAAAATGCGCGGACCTTCGACTAGGCCTTTATTAATCGCATTGCGAAGACTGATCACCACGTGGGTGCCGCCTAAATCACGCACCGTCGTAAATCCGGCCATCAAATTCTTTTTTGCATACACCAAGGCCTGGTAGGCCACATCACCTGGGTTCTTTACAAAGCGATCTAAATAAGCCCCCGGATTAGTTTCCGATTCTAAATGCACGTGTGAGTCAATCAATCCCGGCATCACCGTACGGTCTTTTAAATTGATCACCACGTCCCCTTTCGCCGGAGTCAAGAAACCTTCAGATACTGAAACAATCTTCTTCCCTTCCACCACAATGGAACGGTTTTTCAAGACAGTTTGTGTTTTAACATCTATGAATGATCCACAGTGGAGGATCGTTTTTTGGGCCATTCCAGCAAAGGCCAAAAGGCTGAATGCCAGTGTCAATAATTTTTTCATTGTTCAGAGTTTAATAGGATAGATATATGTTTCCAAAAACTAGGGTAGCTTTTATTCACCACCGAAGGATCTAATAGGGTAATTTCTTTTTGCATGGCCACCGGTGCAAAGGCCATCGCCATGCGGTGATCATCGTAGGTTTCGATAGGTTCGATGCGAGAGATGGACGCAAAATCACCGCGAACTTCATATTTGTGATTCGTTTCCACTTCTACTAAGGTGGCACCTAATTTCTTTAATTCATTTTGCAAGGCTAACACGCGATCTGTTTCCTTTACTTTCAAGGATTCTAAGCCCGTCAAGGTCAAAGGAATATCTAGAACAGCAGCAACAACACAGATGGTTTGAGCTAAATCAGGACAATCCGTAAAGTCCCAAGCCAATGAATCCTGTGCTGGAATCTTAGTCAACAAATAACCGCGTCCCGTGTAGGTACTTTTCACCCCTAAAGGCTCCATAATGGCTTTAATCGCTGAATCACCCTGTAGAGAATATTCTTTCAAGCCTAGCAACTCTAGGGAACTATCTTCGAAAGGGGATAAGGCCACCATCGAATACCAATAGCTCGCTCCGGACCAATCTGATTCGACCGCAAATGGCTGCAAACGATAGTCCTGTTTAGGAATTTCAATCGTCCCAGTGGACCAATCCGCTTTTGCTTCGATGCCGAAATGCTTCATTTGGGCTAAGGTCATCTCGATATAAGGCTTCGATCCTAGCGCTCCTGTAATTTGTAATTTAAGACCCTCCGGCAATAAGGGTGCCACCATTAAAATGGCTGAAATAAATTGTGAACTGACGTCCCCCCGAATAGAAATCTCCCGGTTTCCTTGAAAGGCAAAACCGTTCAATTGCATAGGTGGATAGCCTTCCTTGTTCAAATATGTGATATCTGCCCCCAAGGCGCGCAATGCATCAACCAAAATTCCAATCGGGCGCTCGCACATGCGCGGCGTACCGTTCATCTTTTTTACGGCACCCGTCACGGCATAATAGGCCGTCAAAAAACGCATCGTAGTTCCCGCATCTAATACGTCCGCTTCCGGCCCATTCTCGGATAACAAACGTATCATGGTTTGGGTATCGCGGGCCTCCGCTAAATTTGAAAGATTATCCAAAGTGCCCTTAGCTAAGGCATTAATGACCAAAGCTCGGTTACTTTCCGACTTAGATGCCGGCAACGGGATAATTTCAGAAAAGGAAGTACTACGCGGAAATAAGGTAATTTGACTCAAAGCGGGCTTTGCGATTAACGCAATTTTAAAGTGACTAATGATAAAACGGCTAAGATGATTCCCACGATCAAGAAGCGAATAACGATCTTTGATTCGTGGTAATTTTTCTTTTGGAAATGGTGGTGAAGTGGCGACATCAAAAAGACGCGACGTCCCTCCCCATATTTGCGTTTCGTATATTTAAAATAGGCCACCTGAATGATGACCGATAAATTCTCGATCAAGAAAATCCCGCACAAAACAGGAATCAACATCTCTTTACGGATTACAATCGCTAGCGTGGCAATAACTCCACCTAACATCAAACTACCGGTATCTCCCATAAAAACTTGGGCTGGATATGCGTTATACCAGAGGAATCCGATACACGCCCCTACGAAGGCCGCACAAAAGACGGCGAGCTCTCCTGAATTCGGGATAAACATAACGTTCAGGTATTGAGAAATGACTTTATTACCGGATACATAGGCTAAGATAGCCAAGGCAATACCGATAATCACCGATGTTCCTGCCGCTAATCCATCAATACCGTCTGTGATATTTGCTCCATTCGAAACGGCCGTAATGATGAAAATCACCACCAATACATAGACAATCCAAACATATTCATCCGGGATAAAGCTCGGAAGTAACATGTTGTAATCAAACTGGTTATCCTTCATAAAAGGAACCGTTGTTAACAAAGATTTGTGATCAACAAAGGTACCATCAGTGGCAAATTCGCGCACCTTAATGTGTTGGTTAAAGTACATCGTTAGACCCACTATGATGCCTAAACCGATTTGGCCTATCACCTTAAACTTTCCTGATAAACCTTCCTTGTTCTTTTTGAATACTTTAATGTAATCATCCGCAAATCCGACCGCCCCTAACCAGATAGCAGAGGTAACCAAAAGTACGATATAGACATTGGTGATTTTAGAAAAAAGCAGCGTAGGAATTAACAGGGACAATAAAATAATGAAGCCTCCCATGGTAGGAGTGCCTTTTTTAGCCATTTGACCCTCTAAACCTAAGTCGCGGATTTCCTCTCCAATTTGTAATCTTTGCAGGCGATAAATCACCGACTTACCCCAAATCGCCGCAATTCCCAAAGACGTAATAATCGCAGCAAAAGCGCGGAAGGTGATGTATTGAAATACACCGGCGCCTGGAATATTCAAGGTCTTGTCTAGGTATTCAAAGAGGTAATACAGCATGCAAAAGGGTTTTAATTTTTAAAATTGCAAAAAAACGAGGGGAAATCAAACTTAGCGAAATGCCTCCCCTAGCACTATTTTATCATCAAAGTCGTATTTCACGCCTTGGATATCTTGGTAGTTTTCGTGGCCTTTGCCCGCAACTAAAATGATGTCTCCTGTCAAGGCTAAATCTCTGACCGCATAAAAAATGCCTTCTTTTCTGTCAGATACGCGGTGAACTTTCGATTTTAATGCCTCCGGAACACCGGCTTCCATTTGATCCAAAATCAATTCCGGATCTTCTTTGCGGGGATTATCAGAGGTTAAGACCACCGCATCACTATACTTTGCCGCTAATTCCGCCATGATGGGTCTCTTCCCTGCATCCCTATTTCCCCCACATCCCACGACCGTAATGACACGTTGCGACTTGTCCTTAATCGTTTGGATCGTCTTTAACACATTTTCTAAAGCGTCAGGCGTGTGGGCATAATCGACGATGCCCATTTTTTGATTAGAGCCTGCTAATTGCTCGAATCTTCCAGGGGCCGTTTTTAAAGCAGAAATCTGCACCAATACTTCATGAGACTCCTCGCCTAACAGGAGAGCCGCTCCGTAAATACCGAGCAAATTATAGGCATTAAAGGTGCCTATTAATTGCGCATGCACTTGTTGGTGATCGATTTCTAATTGTAAGCCACCTACTCCATTGCTAATGATTTTAGCTTTAAAGTCAGCCGCATTCAATAAACCAAAACCGTATTTCTTCGCCGCTGTATTCTGCAACATCACCATTCCTCGCTTGTCATCCACATTCGTTAGAGCGAAAGCAGTGGCGGGCAGGGCGTCGAAAAATCCTTTTTTGGCCTTAATATATTCATCAAATGTCTCGTGAAAATCGAGGTGATCGCGGGTAATATTCGAAAAAATGGCCCCGCTAAATTTCACTGCATGTATGCGTTTTTGCACCACCGCATGCGAACTCACCTCCATAAAAGCATGGCTACATCCTGCTGTCACCATATCGGCTAACAAAGCATTCAGGCTCAGGGCATCCGGCGTCGTATGGGTAGAAGGAATGATTTTATCCTCAATCTTATTCACAACCGTCGAAATCAAACCGCAACGGTGACCCAGGCGTTTGAATAATTCAAAAAGCAAGGTAACGGTCGTTGTCTTTCCATTCGTTCCTGTAATGCCAACTAGCTTCAACTTCTTAGACGGGTGATCATAAAATTCAGAGGCAGCCTCCGCTAAAGCCGCATTCGAATCCTCCACTTGAACACATTGAACATCGGAAGGAACCTCCGCAGGCTGTTTTTCAACCACCCAAAGCTTGCATCCCTGCTCGTATACCTGAGTCAAAAACGCGTGTCCGTCTACCTGGGTGCCGGGAATCGCAAAAAACACAGAGCCAGAGGTGGCCTTGCGGGAATCAAAGCACAAACTTGCGATTTCAACTTCGGGGAATAAGGAAATTTGTGCCATTTTATTGCAATTGAATGTAGACTAATCTATTTTTAGCGGCTGGGGAACCCGCAGGAATCGATTGATTTTTCACTGTCCCAAATCCATTCGCACGGACTTTCAGCCCCTTATTTTCCAAGGCAAATAACGCGTCCCTTAAATTCATCCCAACCACATTAGGCACCGTTTTGGGCGTCATCGTAATGGCCTGATTGTTTACCGTCTTCTTTTCTAAATTAAAGTTCACCCATTGTCCATTCTCTTCAACCTTAGGCAATCCCAAACGAGAGAATAGGACGTTCTGATCCGCTGGATGCAGGGTATGCACTAATTTATTCTTGTTCAAGGAATCCGGCAAATAACCTCTTAAAGTCTGCTGCAACTTCATATCACGCAGATAAATACGATCTGAAATTTCCTTGAACACGGGTGCCGTTACCTGACGAGCATAGGTCCCTTCTGCACTACCCTTCGGCTCATCCACCGCCACAATCATGGTGTATTTAGGGTTCTTGGTAGGAAAATATCCCGCAAAAGTCGTGTAGTAATTTCCTTTTCGGTATCCTTTCGCTCCCGTTACCGTCCGTTGAGCGGTACCTGTTTTCCCTGCGATACCATAAACAGAACCTTTGATATTATTAGCTGTACCTTTCGTTACTACACCCTCTAACATGATTTTCAGTTTTTGTAGGGTTTCTGGAGAACATAAAGGTTTCGAATCCCGTACTTGGGAGGCGGTGTAGTCAATCACTACCTCATCGCCACGAGTAGCTTTACTCACGATCAGCGGTTGAATCCAATAGCCATTATTCGCAATCGCATTGTAGAATGCTAAAATCTGCAAAGGCGTATACTGCGTCGAATAGCCAACAGATGACCACAAAAGCTGCAAACCATCCCATTTCGCCGGAACCGGGAAAACGGGTTTTCTGCTCGGCTTTAATTGAAAATCAAGGGACTCGATCAGGTGATATTTCTTCAAGTAATTATAAAACTTCTCGTTATTTGTTGTCCCAAAAGCCTCCTGAACCAATTTCATCGTCCCCACGTTCGAAGAACTTTCAATGACTTGTTCCAGCGAAATAGTGCCTAAAGGGTGAGAATCAGACATCACACCATTATACAGACGAAACTTTCCGTCTCCCGTATTCACCATCTTCGTCAATGGATAATTCTTTTCCTCTAATACCGCCATGATGGAAGGCAACTTAAATACCGATCCCGGGTCACGGGCTTCTAACAAGGCATAGTTATAAGTCTCCGAATAGCCTGTTGGGGATAATGGATTCGCCGCGATATTTGACAAGGCTTTAATCTTACCCGTCGATGTCTCCATCACAATGGCCACGGCATAATTCCCTTTGAATATCTTCATCCCGTTCAAAAGGGCCGTTTCCACGATCTCTTGGATGTTAATATCGATGGTCGAATGCAGGTCAACCCCAGCCACCGGTAATTTTGGCTCATCCCCTGGTTCTGGACGCCAGGTATTATTATCCATTTTCTCGAACATCCCTTCCCCAAACTCTCCCCGCAATTCCTTATCGAAACTATTCTCAATCCCCACGCGTCCTTTATCACGTAAGTCCTTTAAATAACCCACGGTACGGTAGGCCATTTGGCCGAAAGGCGCATAGCGCACATTAATTTTATCGAAAACAACCCCAGACTTATTCGAATTCTTTGCCTCTTTAAACAAGGGAAAGCTCAACACCTTTTTCTTTTCTTGAAAGTCTAACAAACGATTATTCAACAATAAATAGGTCCGACCACTGCGTCTGGCTGCCGCAATCTTCTCCTTGTATTCATCCGCCGTGCGATCCTTGAAGAAGTTCGCTAATGCTGCCGCTAAACCATCGATGTGTTGTTTATAGAATTCATCCGCCTTTGCATTCCCAGTTAAAACAGAGGGATCCATCCCTAAACGGTATTTAGGTAAGGTGGTAGAAAGCAAACTTCCATCATCCGAATAAATATTTCCCCGAGTCGCCTCGATCTTGCGCTTCTTCACGTAAGTAGCCATCGCCTCTGAACGGAATTTAGGTCCTTTCAACACAACCACCTTGTAAAGGCTGAAAAGCAAATACAAGAAAACGGCCAAAATGATAATGAAAAACGTATAGAAACGTCTTGTAATTAAGCCCCGAATATTAGGTCTTTTCTCCTTCGCCATTATTTCTCTTTATTGACTTGAATGATGATTTTAGTGGGAGGAATCGTGCTAACGCCTATTTGGTAGCGCTTCAAGGTTTCCTCTAAATTGCTTTGCTTACTCAC
>JBJOIV010000050.1:0-12085 GCA_046046955.1 Bacteroidota bacterium
ATTTGCCTATAACAGCAGCCCTATTTACGTCTCTAGTACCTTTGACGCTTTGGTTTACCGCCTTTATTTGCGTGGTCTATTTCCCCAAACCCTCTTTTCAATCCTACCTTTTCCTAGCCATCGTCGCAATAGCCGCCTGGTTTTTAGAGGTGCAAGGGGTGAGAACGGGTAAGATATTTGGGGTTTATTCCTATGGGAAGACTTTAGGTTTTCAAGTCTTGAAGGTGCCCTTAACAATAGGCTTGAATTGGCTGGTGCTTTTATTAGCGACGAGCGCGTTAGTGGAGGAGTGGAAGATAGTCGGTAAAATAAGTAAAGCCGCTATTGGTGCGGGATTGATGACCGCGCTTGATTTTCTAATCGAGCCAGTCGCGGTACATTTCGATTTTTGGACTTGGGCAGGCGTACAAGTGCCCGCTCAGAATTTTATCGCGTGGTGGATGGCCTCTTTTTTCTTTCATTTGGCCTATCAAAATACGCCATTCCCGGCTAAATCAAGCCTTTTTAGGCTAATTGCGGCCTTGCAGTTTTTGTTCTTTTTAGGCCACTGGCTACTTTTGCAATTTAATTTCTAAACATTTTCAGCGCTCGGATGTTACGATGAAGATGAATGTGTATTCAATAAAGGATTTAGAGAATTTCAGTGGTATTAAAGCCCATACGATTCGTATTTGGGAGCAACGGTATCATTTGCTAAGTCCTACGCGGACGGAGACAGGGATTCGTACCTACACGGATATAGATCTGAAACGCATTTTGAACATTGCTACTTTGCAAAATAAGGGAGGCATTAAGATTTCCAAAATTGCGGAATTAACCGAAGCAGAAGTTTCCGAAAAAATCCTTCAATTATCCGGCGGCGAATTAGATTTCCCAGAGCATATTCAAGCTTTGACGGTAGCCATGATGGATTTAGATGAATACCGTTTTCAAGAATTGACTCAAATTATTACCGAGGCTTATGGTTTTGAGAACTATATGCTTCGCGTTATTTATCCTTTCTTGACGCGTTTAGGCACTTTATGGCTCTCGGGTTCGGTAGGTCCCGCACAGGAGCATTTTATTACTCACTTAATTCGCCAAAAAATCATCTCTGCCATCGATTCTCAGATGGCAAAGCCGAAGCCAGGCGCGAAAAAGTTTTTGCTTTATCTTCCAGAAGGAGAATTACATGAAATTGGGTTATTGTTTGCGAGTTATTTAATCCGTGCTCGCCAGCACTCAGCGGTTTATTTAGGGCAGTCACTTCCTTTTGATGAACTTTGCTTGGCCTACGAAATACACCAACCAGATTACGTGTTCAGTGTGTTTACAACGGAACCCGCACAAGATGCCTTGCCGGCCTATGTAGCGCAACTAGATCAGCATTTACCTGACGCTAAAATCTTGCTAACAGGATACAACGTCTTGCATAGTCCTGAACCTATTCCTGCACGCATTCAGTTGATCAAAGACTTCACTTCGTTAATCGAAATGATTGAGTCCTAACTGAAATTAGTATCTAATTTCGTCGCATCCTCCACAAATTGCTTCACCTGTTGTTCTTGGTCTTTTGGACAAATCATTAACACATTACCGTGTTCTGCCACGATATAGTTAGATAATCCGTGAATCACGACTAATTTATCTTTAGGAGCTTTGATGATGCAATCTTCCGTTTCGTATAACATGACATTCGCATCAACTGCATTCTGCTTGTCATCCTTCTCATTAATCTCATGCAGCGATTTCCAGGTTCCTAAATCAGACCAACCGATATCGGCCAAAATCACTTTTACTTCCCGCGCTTTCTCCATTACGCCATTATCCATCGAAATGCTCTTGCAAACCGCATAGACCTTGCGAATAAATTCGGGTTCTTCTGGAGTATAATAAAAGGCACGACCCTCCTCAAACTGTTCAGCCAGACGAGAAAGGTGTTTAGTTAACTCTTGTTTAAAAGTAGGAATAGAAAAGACAAAAAGTCCCGCATTCCATACATAATCACCACTTTCAATAAAAGCCTCCGCTAATTCTAAATTAGGCTTCTCTGTGAAGGTCTTAACCGTTTTAGCTGTTTGTGTTGAATCCTGGAATTGAATATAACCGTAACCCGTGTCAGGGCGTGTGGGAACAATTCCTAAAGTGACTAAAACCGGTTCTTTTGCCGCCTCTAAAGCTTCGTTAACGCGCGCTTTGAAGGCCTCCTCTTTTAAGATGACATGGTCAGCTGGAGCCACAATCAATTTAGCCTTCGGGTGTTTTTTACTGATTTTATAGGCAGCGTAAGCGATGCACGGGGCCGTATTTTTACGTTGCGGCTCTCTTAGGATCTGATCCGGACTCAAATACGGTAATTGTTCTTGAACGATTCCAGCAAATTCATCGCTTGTAACCACATAGATATTTTCTGGAGCAACGATACCTTCAAAACGCTCAGCAGTTTGCTGAAGCATCGTTTTTCCTACGCCTAAAACGTCGTGGAATTGCTTCGGGTAATTACTTCTTGAGATGGGCCAAAACCGGGTTCCGATTCCGCCCGCCATGATGACAAGGCAAGTAGGCATAGTATTATTTTTGGCTAAGAAACGTCTCTACACGGTGTACAGCGTTTTCTCGAATGTTCTGGTAAAATAAATTAATATCGGCTTTGTGCCAGTTTTTCAATTTGACAAAACTGCGGCCCGGCACATAAGGGGTGTTTGTCCACAAAATTCCTTGGTGATTCTGCGCATCCGCAAACTCTTTGACATACTTAAATCCGTAGGACACGCCACCAAGATTTTTTTCTTTTGAGGCAAAGTTCTCATCCAAAGACCAAGTCAATGGATTAACAGACGCTAAATCGGTTACCGTTCCAGGGTGCCATGGCGGTAAATAGCCTTGTAAAAAAGTAGTATAAGCCACAAAACAGCCCGTTTGACTAGGGTTAGCACAAACTGGAATTGTGGTAAACGTATTTTTAGGGGTTGCAATTCCAATGATATAGGCCGCCACTAATTGCTTGCCTAATTCTTTTCCGTCAAAATATTCTTTTAACAAGCGGGTCGCATGGACTGTCCCCTGGCTGTGCCCTGCAATAATGATCGGACGTCCGTTATTATGGTGAGCTAAATAATAGTCAAAGGCTCTTTTTACATCTGAATAAGCAAGATCCAAGGCTGCTGCTTTGTCTTCTTTAAATTCTGTTACGAAAGCTTGGTAATGCGCTTGGCGATAGCGTGGTGCAAAAATTCTACCCGCAGCATTGAAGGCGGTGGCTTGATTCAAAATAGTGGAGCTATCTACTCGCACGTTTAATGTGGCATCAGTCATTGATGCATTCCACACATATTCATTCTCCGGTTTGTAGGTAAAAATGGTCGGGTGGATGAAAAAGACATCGGCTTTCGCATTCGCCTGATTATCTTGAAATAAAGACTTGCGAGGAACTAGGTCAGCCGCATCAAATCGACTAGGTAAAGCAGACCAAGAAGCAGGATCTGCATAATCTGCTGCAGCTGGCACAGGAGCGTCTTTCCATCTAGTAGTCAAGACATAAGGCGTCTGGTTGCTAGCGCAAGCACTCAGTAAAAGTAAGGAAACAAATACGATGGCTCTCATAGATGAAATTTATGCACAAAGCTACTAGTTTAATCCTCCTTTTTAAAATAAAATGATTGAGCGGTAAGCTCGATTAAATTATTTTCGGAAAAATTAGTAATTTTTTAATACCACTTAGTGCTTGATAAGTAAATCTTCTTTATTTTTGTTGTAATTCGAGTACCTAAAAACAAATTGTGTCATTAAAAACACCCATTATGAAAAAAATTATACAACAGATTTTACCTAGCCTAGCGCTTATTCTGTTCTTAAGTGCTTCTGCATTTGCTCAGACTAAAATAGGTGGTAAGGTAACAGATGCAGATTCTAAAGAGCCGTTAATCGGTGTTAGTATCGGTGTAAAAGGAGCTGTGACAGGAACCATTTCTGATTCGAAAGGAAATTTCTCCTTAACAACAAGCAAACCAGGAGCCTTAACTATCGTAGTATCTATGGTAGGTTATGAGCGTCAAGAAATTCCAGTAAAAGGAAATAAAACAGATTTTCAAATTGCTTTAAAAGAGCAATCAGTTTTAGGACAAGATGTGGTTGTATCGGCTTCTCGTGTGGAGGAAAGCGTTATGCAATCGCCAGTTTCTGTAGAGCGTATGGATATTCGTGCGATTCGCGAGACTCCTGCCGCTTCTTTTTATGATGCATTACGTAACATTAAAGGGGTAGAGGTAAGTTCTCAATCAGTTTCGTTCTCGTCTATCGGTATGCGTGGATTTAACAGCAACGGTAACGTTCGTGTGGTTCAAATGATCGACGGTATGGATAACCAAGCGCCAGGTTTGAACTTCTCTGTCGGTAATATCGTAGGTATTTCTGAATTGGATTTACAATCAGTCGACTTATTACCAGGTGCTGCTTCAGCTTTATATGGTCCTAACGCGATGAACGGTATCATCTTGATGGATTCGAAATCACCTTTCTTATTCCAAGGCTTATCAGCTCAAGTGAAAACAGGAGCGATGTATGCTAGCAACCGTACAGAAACAACGACTCCATACGGAGACATCTCGATTCGTTTTGCTAAAGCATTTAACAACAAGGTAGCTTTCAAATTAAACTTCAACCAATTAACGGCTGATGACTGGCAGTCAACTGATACACGTGACCAGTCTTTATTGAATGGAACGGTATTAGGTGCAGGTTCTCGCGGAACTAACCTAGCTTACAATGGAGTTAACGTTTATGGTGATGAGACAAACGTAAATATGTTGTCTTCTTTAAGACCATTATTAGGTGTTCCTACAAACCCATTGACAGCAGGTATCAACCAGATTTCCGCTGCTACGGGTGGTTTATTAACTCCATCTGCGATCTTAGGATACATCGTTCCGAACGTAGCAATCTCTCGTGAAGGTTATGCTGAGCGTGATATCTCTTCTTATGCAAACCGCAACATTAAGTTTAATGCGGCGTTACACTACCGTTTCAATGATAAGGTAGAATTGATTTTACAAGGATCTTATGGTCAAGGTACAACGATGTACACAGGTGCAGATCGTTACTCCATCAAGAACTTCTCGATGGGTCAATACAAGGCTGAATTAAAAGGTTCTAACTTCTTCGTTCGTGCTTACACGACACAAGAGAATTCAGGAGATGCGTATGCAACTGGAACTTTAGGTCAGTTGATCAACGAGGCAGCTAAGCCATCTACGGCTTGGTACCCAGAGTATTTCTCTACTTTCGCAGGTTTGGCTTTAACAAACTTTGGAACGGTATTACAAACAAACCTTTTAAAGGGTGTGGCACCAGCATCAGCTGTTGGTTTAGCTGTAGCTAGTACACAATCTTCATTCCCGTTCTACCATGGAACGGCACGTGCGAAAGCTGATGTGGGTCGTTTAGTGCCTGGAACAGCTGGATTTAATGCGGCAGTAGAGGCTATCAAAGCAAAAGCGTTACCTCAAGGGGCTAAGTTTACAGATAAGTCTGCTCTATATCACTTAGAGGGTATGTATAACTTGACTGAGAAGTTAAACAACAAAGTAGAATTGATCGTAGGTGCAAACTTCCGTCAATATGCGTTGAACTCTGAAGGAACTTTATTCGCATTGCAAGATGATGGTAGCGAGTTCTCAATCAACGAATATGGTGCGTATGCTCAAGCTTCTAAGAAGTTATTTGCAGATCACTTAAAAGTGACGGGTTCACTTCGTTATGACAAGAACGAAAACTTCGAAGGTGTATTTAGCCCACGTATTTCAGGTGTGTTTACACAAGGAACGTCTAACTTCCGTGCCTCTTTACAAACAGGTTTCCGTATCCCTACGACACAAGATCAATACATTAACTTGTTAACTCCATCAGCTCGTTTATTAGGTGGTTTAGCGGTAGTTCAAGATCGTTACAAATTATCAGGTAACTCATATACTTTACAATCTATCTTAGCTAGCCCAACAGATCCTACGAAGTGGGTAACTTACAAGTCGAAGGCGTGGAAGCCAGAGCAGGTTCAAACTGTTGAATTAGGTTACAAAGGAATGATCACTCCACAAATGTTTGTTGATTTCTATGCATACCAATCCAACTTCACGAACTTCTCAGCAGGTCAAGTGGTAGCGCAACCTAGCACAACTTTGGCAGGTTCATTAAACTACTTCTCTTTCCCATCTAACGTAGATAACGAAGTTGTTACTAACGGTTGGGGATTAGGTATTGATTATGATTTAGGAAATCGTTGGGCATTAGGAACAAACGTTTCTTACAATGCAGTAAAAGACAACGGTGGTTTAGCTGATTATCAATTAGGTTTCAACACTCCGAACTACCGTACAAACGTTTCTTTAGGAAATCGTAACATCGGAAATTCAGGTTGGGGCTTCAATGCGACTTGGAGATACCAAGATCAATTTGTTTGGCAATCATCATTCGTAAACCAAGTGGTGAACCAACAACAATTATCGATGATTCCTGCGTTCTCTACATTCGATATGCAAGTAAGCAAGAAGGTGTCTGAGATCAAGTCAATCATCAAAGTAGGTGGTACAAACTTAGGCGGAGTTGCTTATACGACTGGTTGGGGTAACCCATTAATCGGAAGCATGTACTATGTGAGCATCACTTTCGACGAATTGTTGAACAAATAAGATTTATTTGAAATTAGTTTGAGGCTGCCCCTTTAAGGGCAGCCTCTTTTTTTGTACCTTTGTGGATCGATCGATTCCCAAACTATGGCTTCAAAAGCGTCAGATTCTACCGGATTTTCCCACATTCAAGTGCTGGGCGCACGCGAGCATAATTTAAAGAATATTGACGTTTCCATTCCGCGAAATCAGCTCGTGGTGGTGACGGGTATTTCGGGTTCGGGAAAGTCGTCTTTAGCCTTTGATACCATTTATGCAGAGGGCCAAAGACGCTACATGGAATCCTTCTCCGCCTACGCCCGTTCTTTCCTGGGAAATATGGAACGACCGGATGTAGATAAGATCGAAGGCCTTTCGCCGGTGATCTCCATCGAACAAAAGACCACTTCTAAAAACCCCCGCTCCACGGTAGGAACAACCACTGAAATCTATGATTTCTTGCGTCTTCTTTATGCCCGTGCCGGGGAGGCTTTCTCTTATCTGTCAGGGGAGAAAATGGTCAAGCAGTCAGTTGATCAAATCATCGAGACTTTGTTAACCCAATTCAACAAAGGCAAAGTTGTTTTGCTTGCGCCCGTAGTCAAAGGTCGCAAGGGACATTACCGTGAGCTCTTTGTGCAAATTGCGAAGTGGGGATATACAAAGGTTCGGATTGATGGGGAAATTATGGACATCGAGCCGAAGATGCAGGTCGATCGTTTCAAAGTGCACGATATCGAAATCGTGGTAGATCGTTTAGTGGTGACGGAAGACGAACGCTTGCGTTTGTCCCAAAGCCTACAAACGGCCATGAACCAAGGCAAAGGACAAGTGTATGTCCTGGATGCTAAAGATAAATTACATTACTTCTCGCAAACCTTAATGGATCCGGCGACTGGCTTGTCTTACGACGAACCCGCACCGAATACCTTCTCCTTCAATAGTCCCTATGGCGCCTGCCCTTGTTGCAATGGCTTAGGTGTGGTGGAAGAAATTACAGAGGATTCGGTTATTCCGGACCGCTCACTAAGTATCATCCGTGGTGCTATTGCACCAATCGGGGAATACCGGGAGCTGTGGATTTTCAAACAATTAGAAGTTTTATTAAAGCCATTTAAAGTAGGTCTTTCTACTCCCATAGCGAAGTTTCCTGCGGAGGCCGTTGAATTAATGCTCTATGGTTCTGAGGAGCCAGTGGCGGTTCCTTCTAAGAAATACGAGGGGACGGAGTGGAATACGAAATACGATGGGATTGTTAATTTCTTGAAGCGCCAGCAGGAGTCAGGTTCGGAGAAGACGCAGGACTGGTTGAAGGATTTCATGATCATCAAGAAATGTCCAGAATGCGATGGATATCGTTTGAAGAAAGAATCCCTACACTTCCGGATCGCGGATAAGCACATTGGTCAATTAGCCCAAATGGACATCAACGAACTAGAGGCCTGGTTCTCAGACGTGGAAACTCGGATGAGCGATCGCCAGCAGCAGATCGGGGTGGAAGTGTTAAAAGAGATTAGAAAACGCGTGGGCTTTCTAACCCAAATCGGATTAACTTATTTAACCCTCGATCGACCGATGAAGAGTCTATCAGGTGGAGAGGCACAACGTATTCGTCTGGCTACACAAATAGGTACTCAGCTCGTGGGTGTTCTTTATATCATGGATGAACCGAGTATCGGTTTGCACCAGCGGGATAATGAGAAATTAATTCAAGCCTTAAAGGATTTACGCGACTTAGGCAATTCCGTGCTAGTCGTGGAACACGACAAGGACATGATGCTGGAGTCGGATTATATCTTGGATATTGGGCCGGGTGCTGGACGTCATGGAGGAAATGTGGTAGGTTCAGGTACTCCCGCTGAGTTTTTGAAATTAAAGACCCCTACGGCGGCCTATTTAAACGGTGCGCTGGAGATTGCGATTCCTGCGGTTCGCCGCAAAGGCAATGGCCTGAATATTGAATTGAAAGGTGCTACGGGAAATAATTTGAAGAATGTGTCGGTGAAATTGCCTTTGGGTACTTTGACCGTCGTAACGGGTGTTTCTGGGTCTGGTAAATCGACCTTGATTCATGATACGCTAGTATTAAAATTAAAGCAGCATTTCGATCGCACGAAGCGCGATGCGATGCCGCATAAAGCCATTACTGGTTTAGAGAATATCGATAAGGTGATCGAAGTGGACCAAAGTCCTATCGGTCGCACTCCTCGCTCGAATCCGGCGACCTATACTAATATGTACAGTGATATTCGTACGCTGTATTGTGAATTGCCTGAGTCGAAAATTCGAGGTTACAAGGCGGGTCGTTTTAGTTTCAATGTGAAGGGTGGTCGTTGCGAGGATTGTGAAGGTGCTGGCCGCAAAAAGATTGAGATGGAATTCTTGCCGGATGTCTTAGTGGAATGCGAGACTTGCAAAGGAAAGCGTTTTAATCGCGAGACATTAGAAGTTCGCTTCAAAGGAAAATCGATTTCGGATGTGCTGGATATGACGGTGGAGCAGGCTTTGGAATTCTTCGAAAACCAGCCACGCATATTCCGTCGCGTGCAGACTTTATCCGAAGTAGGTTTGGGATACATCACCTTAGGACAACATGCTACGACTCTTTCTGGAGGAGAAGCACAGCGGGTGAAACTAGCGGAAGAATTATCGAAAAAAGATACAGGTAAAACACTTTATGTGTTAGATGAACCGACGACCGGCTTGCACTTCCAAGATGTCCGCTTGCTTTTAGATGTATTGCAGAAATTAGTAGACAAGGGAAATACGGTCTTGATCATCGAACACAATATGGATGTGATCAAAGTGGCCGATTACCTGATTGATATGGGGCCAGAAGGAGGGAATGCAGGTGGTCAGTTAATCGCGAGCGGAACCCCGGAGCAGATTGCTAAAGAGAAAAATAGTCACACAGGACGCTTTTTGAAAAAGGAATTATCGTAGAATTTTTAGTACATTTATGCACTTTCTACATCAACGATGAACTACTTGCCTCAACTTCTATTTATCGCCCTCTTAGGGGCTATGGCTTTTGTGATTTATCAGCGTTTCTCGCTTATCATTCAAACCATTCGTCTTGCACGACCTGTTGAATTAAATGACCAACCTTCGGAGCGATTTAAGCGCATGGCGCTGTTAGCTTTTGGTCAAAAAAAGATGTTTTCTAAGCCTATCGTCGGCTTCTTTCACTTTCTGATTTATATCGGTTTTGTGTTAATTAATATCGAGGTAGTGGAGATTTTACTCGATGGGATTTTAGGAACCCATCGCTTGTTCGCCCCATTCTTGGGATCTTTTTACACCGGTTTATTGAACTTTTTTGAAATCCTAGCTGCAGGTGTTTTTGTAGCCTGTGTCTTCTTTTTTCTACGTCGGGGTGTGTTTCGCACCGGTCGTTTACAGCCCTCAAATCACCAAGAATTAGCTGGTTTTCCAGTAAAGGATGCTTACCAAATATTATTTATTGAAGTCGTTTTAATGCTAGCCTTGTGGACGATGAATGGGGCAGATGCCGTGTTGCAAACACGTGGAGTGGAGCACTACCTTCCCGTAGGATCCTTTGTGATTTCGGGTTCATTAATGCCTCTTTTCGAAACATTTTCTACAGGAACACTCATTCTACTGGAGCGTGGCGCCTGGTGGTTTCACATTGCTGGAATTCTCGCTTTTGCTTTATATGTAACCTATTCAAAACACTTACATATATTCTTTGCATTCCCTTCCGCTTATTTTTCTAGTTTAGAATCATCTTCGAAGATGTCTGCTATGCCTTCAGTGACACATGAAGTGAAGTTGATGTTAGGTCAGCCGGTAGAGGAGCAGGCGGCTAGTACGGCGAAGTTTGGAGCGAAAGATGTGATGGATTTGACCTGGAAGAACGCACTGGATGCGTATTCTTGCACGGAATGTGGTCGTTGCACGGAGCAATGTCCTGCGAATCAAACGGGTCGCGCACTTTCCCCTCGCAAGATCATGATGGATACCCGTGATCGCCTAGAGGAAGTGGGGGGTGTTTTGAAAGCGAATAAGGGAGTTTTTGTGGAGGATGGTAAGTCCTTATTTGATCGAATCTCCGCCGAAGAATTACGCGCTTGTACATCTTGTCAGGCTTGTGTGGAGGCTTGTCCGATGGAGCTGTCCCCTTTAAGTATCATTTTAGAGATGCGTCGTTTTCAAATTATGGAATTATCGGACGCACCTGGTGCATGGAATGCCATGTTTGCAAATGTGGAAACAAACCAAAGTCCGTGGAAATTTAATCCAGCCGATCGTCTGAATTGGGCAAAAGAATAAGCTATGAAGAAAATACTAATCGTTTTAGTTCTATTAGTAGGCGCCTATTTTATGGGGCCTAAACCAGAAGCCCCTGTTTTAACAGGTCAAGCAAGCTGGACAGATATTCCTGATTCCCTTCAAGCTATGGATGCTTACATTGCCACTAAGGAATCGGCCACGGTTTTAAAACCGGGGAATGAGGCGCGCATTATTTGGGCAGATTCTGCTCAACCGAAAAAGACAAAAGTTGTATTCATGTATGTGCATGGATTCTCTGCCTCGCCCATGGAGGGAGATCCTTTGCACCGGGAAGTGGCGAAGAAATTCGGGGCTAATCTTTTGTTAGCTCGCGTGGCAGGTCACGGGGTGCCTGATTCAGATTCAACCTTTGAGAAGGTAACGGCGGATGAGTATTATCAAAGCGTCGAAAACTACTATGCCATCGCGAAGAAATTAGGTGACGAGGTGGTGGTTTTGGGGACTTCTTTTGGGGGTGCGATGTCACTGGTGTTAGCCTCAAAACATCCAGAGATAAAAGCTTTAATGTTATACGGACCTTGCATTGCGATCAAAGACCCGAATGCAACGCTTTTGGATAATCCTTGGGGATTGCAAATGGCTCATTTGATTACAGGTAGTGATTACCGCGATATTCCAGTGATGGCGAAGGGTCATGCGGAGAATTGGAGCTTGCATTATCGCCTAGAGGGTGTGGTAGCTGTACAAAACTTGTTGACTCATTCGATGAACAAAGAAGTCTTTGAAAAGGTGAAAATTCCTGTGTTCTTGGGTTATTATTATAAGGATGAGGAGCACCAAGATCAGGTAGTTTCGGTGGATGCTATGAAAGAAATGTTTGAACAATTAGGGACGCCGGCTAGTTTGAAAAAGTCGGAGGCCTTTCCTAATTCTGGTAATCATGTAATTACGTCTAATCTGTTAGGCAAGCTGACGGATGCGCCGATTGCCTCGTCTGAAGCCTTTTTACGTAACATTGTTAAATTAAACTAATATGGGACCAGCTTTGATTTTATATGCCGTTCCGTTTTTCCTTTTCACTGTTTTGTTGGAATCCTATATCCTGTACAAGACGCACCGGGACTATGTGGAGGCGAAGGATTCGATGACCTCGATTGGTTTGGGTCTAGGGAATTTAGGGATCGGTTTTGTAA
>JBJOIV010000051.1:0-11932 GCA_046046955.1 Bacteroidota bacterium
AAAATCATCGGTTTACCCATCGTGGGAATTCAAAGAACCCAAGTTTGGAAAAATCTATTCTTCCCTTTCAAGCTGGCTAAGAGTCTATTTTTATCTGCCAAAATCCTGAAAGATTTTAAACCCGATGTAGCCGTGGGAGTGGGAGGATATGCTTCGGGACCGCTTCTGTTAGCTGCCCGTTTCTTAGGTATCCCCTATTTTATTCAAGAACAAAATTCCTTCGCCGGAATCACAAACAAAGCGCTAGCCAGTAAAGCGGAGCACATTTTCGTGGCCTACCCAGGTATGGAAAGATTCTTCCCGGCACAGAAAATTACCCTAAGTGGGAATCCAGTACGAAAAGATTTACTAGAATCGGCTGAAAAAAGAGAACAAGCCGCAGCTCACTTTCACTTAGATCCAGCCGTTAAAACGATTTTAATTATTGGTGGAAGCCAAGGAGCCAGAACCATCAATCAGGGAATAATGGCCGGATTAGATCGTTTACGGGAGGCAGGTGTCCAAGTAATTTGGCAGACCGGAACTGCCTTCGAATCTACCGCAAAAAAAGCAGCTGAAGGGTTTTCAAGGGCTTACGTTTCCGCTTTCATTTACGAAATGGACTTAGCCTACGCGATGGCAGATCTAGTTATCTCCCGAGCTGGCGCCTCTTCCGTTTCGGAAATATGCCTATTAGGCAAAGCCAGTATTTTAGTGCCTTTACCTAGCGCGGCTGAGGATCACCAAACTGAAAATGCGAAGAGCCTCGTTTCCCAAAACGCCGCCATCCTCGTTCGCGATGCAGAGGTAAAAGAACAATTGATTTCGGAGGCCCTGAAAGCCATCCAAACCGATGTAAGTACCCTAGAAAAAAACAGTCTTCGTTTAGCCAAGCCAAACGCAGCACACGAAATAGCCCAATCCATTCTACACGCATGAAAAAAGAGTTAAGCCTTAGTGATTTAAAACAAGTCTATTTCTTAGGAATTGGGGGAATCGGAATGTCTGCCATTGCTCGTTGGTTTCTGCACAACGGGTTTCCCGTGGCTGGATACGACAAGACAGAAAGCCCGCTAACGAAAAAATTAGCAGAAGAAGGAATGGAGATTCACTATGAGGATTCCATTGATTTAATCCCAAAAGCCTGCCTAGAAGACGTAGAACACAGCTTATTCATTTACACACCAGCTATTCCGAAGGACCATGTAGAGATGAACCACTTGGTAGGCAAAGGCATTCGACTATACAAACGATCTGAAATTCTCGGTTGGATTACCCAACAAATTCCTACCCTAGCCGTGGCAGGAACGCATGGAAAAACAACAACCTCGTCTCTATTAACCCATTTATTGATTAGTGCGGGTAAAAACGTGACGGCCTTCCTAGGCGGAATCACGGTGAATTATGGCACGAATTTTATCCCAAATCAATCGAAAGAAAATATCGTCTGTGTGGTCGAGGCCGATGAATATGATCGTTCCTTCTTGACACTTCACCCGCAAGCTGCTGTAGTCACTTCCACAGACGCAGACCACTTGGACATTTATGGGGATGGAGATTCGGTGTTAGAGAGTTTTCAATTATTCGTCAACCAAATCAAAGCAGATGGATTCTTCATCCAGAAAAAGGGATTAACCCTGCACTCTGAATTAGGCGATGCTACTTTTGGTATTGACAAAGGAGATTTCCAAGCACACAATATCCGCATTGAAGACCACCGCATGATATTTGATATGAAATACCCCGGCGGTGAGGTGAAAGATATCCCGATGCGCATTCCAGGCTTTCACAACATTGAAAATGCCTTAGCTGCGGCTGCCTTAGCGATGCAGGTGGGTGTGACAGGGGAAGAAATCAAAGTGGGTATTTCTTCTTTCCTAGGAGTAAAACGTCGCTTTGAATACCATGTGGAATCAGCAGATCATGTCATGATTGATGATTATGCACATCATCCGACGGAAATCGCGGCCTGCTTAAACTCGGTGAGAGCACTCTATCCGGGTGAGAAAATAACCGCCGTTTTTCAACCGCATTTATTCTCGAGAACTAGAGATTTTATCGATGACTTCGCAAAAAGCTTAGCGATTACGGACGAATTATATTTATTGGATATTTATCCGGCTCGCGAACTTCCAATGGAAGGAGTCACTTCCGATTGGTTATTGAGTAAAATCGAGCTGGAGAACAAGCAGGTTATCTCAAAAGCAGATTTACTCCAGGTAATTGATGCGAAAAAACCTGCCTTATTAGTGACGATGGGGGCTGGAGATATCGATCTTCTTTTGAATGATTTAAAATTGAGCTTATCTTAGTATAATTTTTCAAAATGAAGGCAAACGCGACGTTAATTAAGCAAGTAATTGGGATGGTGATTCTATTCGCCCTCGTCCTTGCTGCGGTCATTTTTGCCGAGATTAGCTTTAATGAGGTTGTATGTAAAGGGGTGGAAATCACCCTAGACTCCGAGAACGAGAAGGCGCTCTTAAGTAAGAAAGATATCAAATTGATGGTTTCGGAGCAGGGAACTGATTATTTCTTAGACAAACCGATCACTCAGATTTCACTTCGTCAAATTGAGGAACGAATTAAGCGCATTCCTTTGGTAAAATCTTGTGAGGCACACCATGACTTCAGCGGTGTCATCTCGGTTTCGGTGAAGGAATACAAGCCCATTGCGCGTATCGTTCGTTCGACCATCGGCACCTCCCCTTTCCCAGATCAATACATTTCCGAGGATGGGAAATTCATCGGGACGAGTCCTTTGTTCACCCCACGGATTATCGTGACGGGAGGACCTTATTTTGATGGCAAAAGAGATTTGCAAGATAAGAGAGGTAAGACCTTGATTCCGTTCTTTCAGTTTATTGAAAATAATGAATTTTGGAAAGCCCAAATCTCCCAAATCATCGTCGCAAAAGACGGAGGAATCGTGTTAATTCCGACGATAGGAACGACCCGGATTGATTTTGGCCTACCGATCAATATTGAAAACAAATTCAAGAAATTATTCATATTCTACCAAAAAGTAATACCGAATAAAGGCTGGAATAAATACAGCTGGGTGCAGCTGAAATATAAGAATCAGCTTATTTGCGAATAATAGCCAAATGTTTTAATTTAATATCCGTTCTACAAAAAATATATAATGCGTAACGACTTAATTATCGGTTTAGATATTGGAAGCTCACATGTGAGAGCGATTGCAGGCAAGCAGAATGACCGAGGCAGATTAGAAATTTTAGCAACAGGTTCGTCCGTTAATACGAATAACGTTTTAAACGGAGAGATCGTCAATATCAACAAAACGACAGCAGCGATTTCAGAGGCAATGAATCAAATTTCCTACGTGCTAGACGGGAAAAATTCGGAGCACTTCTTCGCTTCTAACCTATCTGGCTCGCACATTAAAGTGCAACCGTTTAGCCTTTCTAAACTACGCAAGAACGAGAGAGAGCCCGTTTCAAACAATGAGGTGATGAGCCTTTTTGAAGAAGCGAAACGTACCTTTGCAGACAAAAACCCTTGCGTTTTACATACCTTACCCATCGGTTTTAAAGTAGGTAACTTACCTGACACCTTAGATCCTATCGGTCAAATAGGCCAAAAGATTCAAGCCGATTTCGTTTTCATTTCAGCGAATCCAAGCAAGAATGATTTATTAACCCAATGTTTGAAATCTGCGGAGACCAAACACTTAAAGAAAGGAAATGTCTATTTCAGTTCTTTAGCGACCGCTAGCTCCGTTTTAAATAAAGAAGAGAAGCAGGAAGGTGTGGTTCTTGTCGACCTAGGAAGTGGAACGACGGAAATCAGTATCTTCCAAAACAACCGTCTAAAGCACGCTACCGTGTTAAACTGGGGTGGTGATTTATTGACGGAAGACATTCAATCTGGATTAGAGATTTCGCGTGACCATGCAGAGACATTGAAGGTACGTTTTGGGTCAGCGATTCAAAAAGATATCCCTGTTAGCGAAGTGGTTATGATTCCGGGGATCGCAGGTCGCAAGGCTACTCCGGTTTCTGTGAAGAACCTAGCGATTATCATTGAGGAGCGTTTGAAGGAATTAGCCGCAATTATCGTGGCGGAGATTTCGAAGCAAACGGATATCAAACAATTGAAAGCGGGTCTTGTACTAACGGGTGGTGGAGCTCAATTGCCCTACGTTGATGAGTTATTCCAAAAATACACGGGTCTTGATGCACGCATCGGTGATCCTAACGCTACATCAGCAAATCCAGCTATCGCAACTGAAATTAAAGACCCTTCTTTTGCAACCGTTATCGGTTTAGTTCAGGTGTATTACGATCAGCAAGAAACGGCAGAGGCAGAAGAATCTACCATGGCGGCTGCTCCAGTTAAAGAAATGGCGAAAGAAACTGGCTATACTGATTCAAAACCTTCGAAACCCGCTCCACGTATAGGCGATTTATTCCGCAAAATGGTGGATGTGGTAATGGGTGATGATGACGGCGGAGATGCCTCGTATTAGAACAACTTAGATTCAATCAATTGAATCAAAATGTGGATCACTTTGATGTGGATTTCTTGAATGCGATCTGCGTAACCAAAGTGGTCCACTCTTATTTCATGGCAACCATAGCCCGCTAATTGACCCCCATCTTTACCTGTTAAAAGAATGACTTCCATTCCTTTTAACTGAGCAGCTTTCACTGCCTCGATGATATTCGCTGAATTCCCAGAGGTAGAAATACCCACTAGTACGTCTCCTTTGTTTCCTAAGCCCTCGATGAAACGAGAAAAGATGTAATTGTACCCAAAGTCATTACTCACACAAGAGATGTGTGAAGGATCAGAAATCGCCATCGCCGCTAAAGCTGGACGATTCTCGCGGTAACGACCGGATAACTCCTCCGCGAAATGCATGGCATCGCAATGGCTTCCACCGTTCCCACAAGATAAAATCTTGTTTCCCTTTTTCAAAGCATCCACTAATACGTCAGCGGCCTTTTCGATAGCTTCTATCTTCGCAGGATTGCCTAAAAAATCAGCTAATACTTGCTGTGATTCTTGAAGGGATTGGGTAATGAGCTTATTCATAGGACAAAGATAATTAAAAATCGCCTCCGGCACCGCCTCCGCCGAAGTCTCCTCCACCGAAGCCACCGAAATCAAAACCGCCTCCGCCTCCACCGGAACCTCCACGACCATAATCCCCACCGCCTAAAAAGATCGGAGGAAAGAACATACCGCCGCCTCTAGAACCAGGACCGCCGCCTCCACCGCGATTACGAACGGCTTTGATGATGGCTATAATGATAAATAAAAGGAAAAAGATCAGAAAGGGAGGAATACCTTGAGGCTCTCCACCACTATCTTCATTCTTAAATTCGCCACTGGCGCGACGCATCATTTCAGTAGTCGCTTCGTCCAAGCCTTGGTAATAGGCTCCTGCTTTGAAAGTAGGCTTTAGTGTCCTGGTAATAATACGTTTACAGATAGCATCGGGTAAGACGTCTTCGATTCCTCGACCTGTCACGATACGCAGCTTGCGATCTTGCATGGCTACGAGAATGACGACACCGTTATTTTTGCCTTTTTGGCCTACTCCCCAGCCTTTTCCGATATCGATCGCATAATCATAAGGATCACGGCCGTTCGTCGAATTCACGAGAACTATGGCAAACTGGGTAGAAGTAGAATCCGCATAGCCCCGCATTTTCTGCTCAAGCGCATTTTCTTCCTCTGGATTTAATAGTCCAGCCTCATCGAGAATGTAGCCAGCTGGTTTTGCGGGAATACCCTCCTGAGCGAAAAGTCGTGCACTAAATAGAAGTAGAAATAGAAGCTTGCGCATAGAAACTAATTAGAGGCCAAAGGAGATCTCGTTCGACAATTCATTTACATCTCCCGCCTGGTAAGGAAAAAAGCCCGCTAAGACTTCGCCCGTGCGCTTTACTCCATGCGCTAAGCCGGCACCATACTCATTTTTTGCTAAGTAGGCCCGCATCTCATCGCGGATGGTTTCCCAAAATTCGGCCGGCACTTTCGCGTCGATTCCTTTGTCCCCGATGATACTAAACTTGCGGTCTTTCATGGCCAGATACACCAAAACCCCATTCTGCAAATCCGTTTTCTGCATGCCTAATTGAAAGAAAAGTTCCTTCGCCCGATCGATCGGGTGTCCAGCACAATGACTCTCCACGTGCACACGAATCTCTCCAGACGTCTGTAGTTCAGCGTCTTGGATGGCTTGCAAAATCAGGTTTTGGTGTTCTTCTGACAACATGCTTATTTCTTCTCGTCAAAATTTACTTCTGGCGCTTTCTCAGAACCAGCTTCTGCTTGGAAGAAACCTTTCTCAGCGAAACCAGAGAAGGATGCGATTAAGCTATTGGGGAAAGTAACGATTAAGGTATTATAAGCCTGAACCGCAGTATTGAAATTATCACGCTCTTCTTTGATGCGGTTCTCAGTACCCTCTAATTGTGCTTGTAACTCAGAGAAGTTCTCGGTTGCCTTCAATTGTGGGTAGTTTTCAGCCACCACCATCAAACGAGATAATGCACCGCCTAAAGAAGACTGAGCCGCTTGGTATTTTTGCAAATTCTCTGGGCTTAAATCCTTCGAGTCTAATTTCATTTGTGTCGCAGAAGCACGTGCTTCGATCACCGCAGTTAATGTCGATTTCTCGAAATTAGCCACGCCTTGAACCGTCTTTACTAAGTTCGGAATTAAGTCTGCACGACGCTGGTAAGCACTTTGAACATTCGCCCACTTTGCCTTTACATCTTGATCTGAGGTAGCCATGCTATTACGTGAGCCAATTCCCCAAAAAATTACGAGAGCAATCACTCCCAAAACAATCCATACCGTCTTATTCATCTTGTTAATTTTTAATTGGTTTTTAGTTGAAACAAAAATACGAGTTAAATTTTAAAGACCTGATTTTTGTGCGACAATCATCCGGTCATTTCCTTTGAAGTCTTTTTTCAATTGCACCTCTTGGAAACCCTTGCTAAACAAGAGCTCCAGGGTTTGAGTTCCAAAGTATTGATTAATTTCTAAACACAGGTATCCACCATTCGATAAACGTTCGATAGCAAAATCCGCTAAGGCTTCATAATATTGTAAGGCATCATCAGTAGGTACGAATAAGGCCAAATGAGGTTCGAAATCCAACACATGGTTCGCCATCTCCTTTTTCTCCTCTTCCGTCACATAGGGCGGATTCGACACGATGATATCCCAGCTTCCTGTTGAAGTAGGCCAAGCGAAGATGTCTTGCTGCTGGAAACTAACTGCTGCTTGTAAGGTCTCGGCATTCTGACGAGCCATCTCTAGTGCCCCTTTGGAAATATCCCAAGCCTCTACCTGTAAAGAGGGTCGCTCTAATTTCAATGAAATGGGAATGCAACCTGATCCCGTCCCCACATCTAAAACCGATGCATTCTCTGAGGCGTGACTTAAAACAAGATCCACTAACTCCTCCGTCTCCGGTCTGGGAATCAAGGTATCTGCATTAACGGCAAATAAATGGTCACGGAAATAGGTCTTCCCCATCACGTATTGTAATGGTTCACCAGCGGATAGACGCGCTAAACGGCTGGACCAATCCGCTGGTAATTCTACCTCCTTTTTCAGGATAATGTCCATCGAACTCAAATTCCAGCCTAAATCTAGGCAACGAAAAGCAATCGCACGCGCCTCTGAAGCATCGTAATGCGTCGAAATGGCGTCGGTGATTTGCTGGATGAGAATTGGACTGGGAATCAATTTCATTTGTGGAGAATTTGGGTAAATTTACGAATTATAAACCTCAGACAACGCTATGAAAAAATTTATACTGCCACTCATCACAATCCTGGGCTTACAGGCTTCGGTGCAGGCACAAAACAAAACGGTAGGCAAGATTCATGTCTATGATGAATCCGTGAAAACGCTAATCGACCCATCGACTCCGATCGAGATTGTAGCTGAAGGCTATACCTGGTCAGAAGGTCCGGTTTGGGTGAAGAAAGGGGGCTACCTTTTATTCACGGATGTGCCTGAAAATAAAATATACAAGTGGACCGCAGAAAAAGGAGCTGAGCTTTATTTAACCCCGTCAGGCTATACGGGCTCCACTTATTATTCCTATGAACCGGGTGCGAATGGGTTGATTATTAACCAAAAAGGTAACTTAGTTTCTGCTGAACACGGCAATAGACGGATAGCGGAGATGCCTTTGGGAAAACCCGAATTAAAAAAATCCCTCAGCGGAGTATGGGAAGGCAAAAAGTTGAATAGCCCGAACGACGTGATTCAAGCGAAAAATGGCGACTATTATTTCACAGATCCCCCCTACGGTTTACCAGGCAGAGGTAAAGAAGAGCCGGCGAAAGAACTCCCGTTCCAAGGGGTCTACCGCATCAGCAAAAAGGGCGAAATGAGTTTGCAATATGACAAGATGGCCAGACCGAATGGTTTAGCGATGAACTTAGATGAAAGCATTTTGTATGTAGGTTCATCGGAACCCCAAGAGTCACATATCTTAGCTTTCCCGGTGGGAAAAGACGGGAATCTAGGCGAGCCGAAAGTCTTTTTCGATGCGGCAGAATTAGCCAAACAAGGAATTCGCGGAGGTTATGATGGCATGAAACTAGATCAGCAAGGGAACATCTGGACGACGGGTCCAGGCGGAATCCTACTCATCAGCCCAGCCGGGAAATTATTGGGACGTATCGAGACAGGAAATCCGAATTCCAATGTGAATTTTGGGGAAGATGGCTCGACTTTATTTATCACCTCGAAGATGAATCTGTTACGCGTGAAGACGAAGACGAAAGGACTGAAATAATCCGCGCGAATCCGTGCGAAAACCCATAAAAAAGGCCTCGATCGCAAAATCGAGGCCTTTTCTTTTTCTTATAATTTCCGAATCTTAATATTTCTAAACCAAACTTGGTTTCCGTGATCCTGTAGAGCGATGTGTCCTGCCATTACTTTACCGAAATCAGGCATTCCTTTGAACTTCGAACCAGCGATTAAATCTTTCCAGTTTTGATCGTCTGTACGCGTTTCAACCACTAAGGTTCCATTCAAATACAATTGCAATAAACCTTTGTTATTCACAATACGACCTGTATTCCACTCGCCCACCGGCTTTACCGTTTCTTTGTATGACTTAATTAAGTCGTACAAATCACCCGCCCGGTGTTTCGTGATTTTACCATCTGCATGGCCATCGTTATCTAATACTTGAAATTCAGGACCCGTAACGTAAGTCGCGTAATATTTCTTGGGATCATCCGTCACATTGAAAATGATACCCGAATTTCCATTCGGAGAAATCTTCCAATCCACTGAGAAATCATAATTCTCAAAAGATTCATTCGTTATTAAGTCGCCACCGTCTTTCTTCGCTGCATCAAAACCGATCACACCGTCTTCAATCGTCCAAGAAGAACCTACTTTATCTCCTTTTCCGTAGCTATGCCAGCCCGTGAACGTTTTTCCATCAAATAATAATTGGGTGCCATTTTTCTTTTCTGCCTTAGTCAATTCGTTGATTCCTTGTCCAAAAGAAGTCATTGCGAAGCAGATGGCTGCACAACTTAAAAGTAATTTGTTCATGATTATTAGGTTTATGATTTTTACAATACTACTAAAAGTCTGTAACAATTGTATCTGCTGCGGGCAATTTTGGCATGAAAACTTCGTAAATTGCAGGCTGATATAAAAATCCATGAAGACCAAAGTAGCACCAAAACCCTCCATCAACATCATTACCCTCGGTTGTTCGAAGAATCTAGTCGATTCTGAAGTACTCTACACCCAATTAAAGGGAAACGGATTAGAGGTGACGCACGAGGCGAAAAAGGACAAGGCGAACATCGTCGTGATTAATACCTGTGGGTTTATTGATAATGCCAAACAAGAATCGATCGACACCATCCTCCGCTATGCTGACGCTAAAGAGGCAGGCAAGATCGACAAATTATATGTTACCGGTTGCCTATCTCATCGCTATAAGGATGATTTAGAAAGAGAAATCCCGATGGTGGATTCGTTCTTTGGGACCAATGAATTACCTCGTTTACTGAAAGCCTTAAAGGCAGATTACAAGCACGAATTAGTGGGCGAGCGTTTATTAACGACCCCTGCACATTATGCTTATTTAAAAATCGCAGAAGGTTGTGATCGCCCATGCAGTTTCTGTGCGATTCCATTAATGCGTGGAAAACACGTTTCGACTCCGATGGAGGAATTAGTGAAGGAGGCTTCATCGCTTGCGAAAAAAGGCACGAAAGAATTGATCCTAATCGCACAAGACTTAACCTTCTACGGTTTAGACTTGAAAGGCGAAGGCAAATCAGGTAGAAAATTAAAAGAACTTTTAGAGCGCCTTTCTGATGTCAATGGCATCGAATGGATCCGCTTGCAATATGCCTACCCCGCTGGATTTCCAGTGGAAATTTTAGAGACGATGGCTGAGCGCGATAATATCTGTAAATACCTCGATATGCCTCTCCAAAGTGGTTCAGACGCCATGTTAAAGCACATGCGCCGTGGTATCACCCGCGAAAAGACAGAGGAATTAATCCACACGATTCGCGAGAAAGTGCCAGGAATCGCGTTACGTACCACACTTATTTCCGGGTACCCAGGCGAAACAGAAGAGGATTTCGAGGAGACCTACTCCTTCGTAGAACGTATGCGTTTCGATCGTTTAGGTATCTTCAATTATAGCCACGAGGAAAATACCCACGCTTATCTAGTGAATGACGACGTGCCGGAAGACGTGAAGCAATTCCGTTCTGACGAAATCATGGCGTTGCAACAAGGTATTTCGGAGGAGTTAAACCAAGAAAAAGTAGGCCAAACCCTAAAAGTGATGGTCGACCGCAAAGAGAGCGGCTACTTCGTGGGGCGTACCGAATTTGATTCGCCAGAGGTAGATAATGAGGTATTGATTCCGGCTGAGCAATACGCGCGTTTAGGCGATTTCGTGAATGTGAAGATCAATAAAGCCGAAGAATTCGACTTATACGGCGATATTATAGCGTAAACGAGCTGAGACGCATATCGCGAAGATCGAAGGTCATTAAACTTTTTTGGGCGGGGGATTCAAAACCCGCCAGGTAGAAGATAGCTTCTTTTGCCTGCAACAATCCGATGATTCCGGGTAAAACACCTAACACACCTACTTCATCGCAAGCAGGAATTTCCTGTGCACTCGGTTCGACCGGGAATAACTTTCTGTAGGATGGACCTGACGGATGAAACACCGCAAACTGACCTTCCCAAGCGTGAATCGCGCCGTAGACAAAAGGCTTCCTCCATTCCACACAGGTATCATTTATCAAGTAACGCGTTTTGAAATTATCGGTGCAATCGATGATTAAATCGTGCTGCGCGATATACGTCACAGCATTTTCTGATGTTAGATTCTCCGCGATTCCCTGAATGGCGATGCTTGGATTCAATGCTTGCAAAGCCTCCGCCGCTTTCTGAGCTTTCGAAACGCCCACATCCTCCGTGCGATAGAGCACTTGACGCGCTAGATTAGATAATTCGATGACGTCCGCATCCAGAATCGTGATCTTCCCCACTCCAGCCGCAGCTAGAAAAGGCAATGCCCCACAGCCTAAGCCACCTGCCCCTACTACAAGAATAGACGCGTTCTTCAAAGCCATCTGCTGGGATTTGCGCCATTCCGGCAAATTGAGCTGCTTCCGGTAACGTTCGAATTCTAAATCGCTTAACATGGTAGGTACAAATAAAAAAAGCCTTCCTGAATTTCAGGAAGGCTAATTTCGATAATTATTTTGAAAACTAAACGCTTAATGTACCCTTACGAGCAGCAGCAATTAAAGTTTTTTCGAAACCGTTCTTGTTGATTGTGCGAATTGCTTTCGCTGAAACCTTCATACGAACCCAAACACCTTCAGACTCTAGGAAGAATTTCTTCGTTTGTAAGTTCGGGTAGAACTTACGCTTAGTCTTGTTA
>JBJOIV010000052.1:0-11607 GCA_046046955.1 Bacteroidota bacterium
GTAAACGGGGATCATTTGCCCCAAAAACAAAGCTAGCCTTCGTCCCCTTATTGATCTGAACACCGTATTGAAATTTGTAAACAGATAGGTAATTACTGTAAAAATTCAGGTCATTTGATCCGATCCATTCTGCCCCTTTCCAGGCATCGATTGAAGGGTTCATTAGGCCTGTTTCGAAATTTGCCTTTTGTGAAGTTTTCACATTTTTTCCATTCCAAACCTCCAGCGTCCAGCGATAAGCCGTCTTAGCTTTCAGTGCTTCGCCCGAATACGTAATTCCTAAAGAAATGGAGGTGTTTTGTTTTTTTGAATCCCAAACGGTGTGCCCCGTTTCGTCTTGGACCACAATGCGATAGGCACTTTGTTTTTCGCCGCGAACAGGGGATTCCATTTGCCATGAAAAACGCGGATGAGCCTCATCTAAACCAAGCGGAGCAGTCTGGTATTCTACCTGTAGTTTGTTGATTTTTACTTGTGCTTGCGCGATGAATGAGAACGCAATCAGTAGTCCTGCGAGGATTCGGTTTTTCATGTTTCAATAGGTTTACAACTAAAGTACAAAAAGAAAACGAAGTGGGTGTCCTAGGGGGAGATAGGACAGAAAAAAACGCAGCGCCCGCAGGGCGCTGCGCAAAACTTTTATTTAGAAATTTCAGCGAATGCGCCTCTGTCGTAATACAACCACTCTTCTACTTGCTTGCCATCTTTGATCGCATCTACCGCGAAAATGACCATCTTGGCCGTTTTTTCTCCTCGCGTAAAGATGAATGTAGATTTACTCATCACGTAGTTTGTGTAACCCTTTCTCTTGGAAGGCTTATCAAATTGATTTTCCCAAACCGGCCCCATTTCAATTTTTAATTTAATGCCTTTTTCTGCCATTATTTTAAACATTTGCATATTCTCATTGATTCCCATCGAATCTAAGTTATCGTGGAAAACTACATCTGGAGAATAAGTGGAACGGTAGGTAGCAGAGTCACCCGCTTCGATTGCCGTTATCGCTTTCATAACTAAGCCTACGTTTGCAGATGTATCGATGACAACTCCGGCTAAAACTACGGATGGATCCTTTGAAGTGGTTGCGGCAGCACCCTCCTCTTTTTTAGTACATGCGAAAATGCTTCCCGCAAGGACGAATAATAGAACGATTTTTTTCATTTCTTTGGTTGTTTAAGGTTAATAATTATACCAAAGAAAGTGTAAATAATGACCATGCTAAGGCATTTGAAAGAGACAAATGTTCCCTTTTCGGATTTGGGAACAAATTTTAGGAAAAAATGCGGCTAATTTGCCCTTCCGTTAAGCCCCAGCGAGCCTCGATTTTAGTAGCTTTTTCAAGCAGAGGATAATCCTGTAAGTGTTTATGAAGAAAGGGAACTAAGCGATGATGTAGTCCAGAACCATTTTTGCCTAGTCGCTTCCAAACGTGTCTAAAAGCTTGAATATCGTTTCTAGAAAGCTTTGTTTTTTGTGAGAATGCCTGCATCAAATCATTTTTTGTATGCAGATCAAATCCACGCCAAATCCGGAATTTTCTTTTTCGGAGCGGACGAACTACATACAATTGTAGCGTTTTGTCTGCTTGTAATAATTCAATGATGAACAATAAATGTACGAAGCAATAAAGATCAAAATCGAACCAAAGATATACCTCCGAATGCTTCGGAATGCGGTGCATTTTATTGAATTCTGACACCGTTTTTTGCTGGTATTCTGATGCAGGAATACCGTATGTTTTTTCCAAATAGTCAGCGCGCGATTGAAAAAAGCTCTCCTCAGAATCAGCCTTTAATGGGCCTTCCACCAGCATTTCTCGAACGACGAGCGCATTTTCTGCTTGCAAGACATACTGCAAGCAATCCCCATTTAGAATGTGTACTTTCACTTAGGCATCTACTGAATCGTACACGATTACCTTCTTCCACAAGTGCGCATAATTCTTTACGAAATCGACGTGAATAGGGTGATCTTGGTAGACTTTTTGGCCGGCCTCGTCATCGAAAAACATCAACTCAGAAACATCCCAGCTCGTGTCAACCACCTCGCGTTTTTCTGTCGAAGCCAAAGTTCCTATGTGGATTTCTTTAATCGTCGGAATTCCTTTTAAGGCTTTTAGCCCTTTGATTAATTGCTGCTTGTCTTCCTCTGAAGCTGGGTTGTTTAGCCAAAAAAATACGTGGTGCAATAAAGGTTTTTTAGCGGCTGCACTAACAGTTCCTGTGCTTGCTAATAAGCCAGCTGAGGCAATAAAATGACGTCTTTTCATAGTTTTACGATTTAGCGTTCAGGCTTTGGATATCAAAACCCGCCACTTGTTTATATTGATTCATAATTTGTTCAAGTTCTTCCTGTGGAATCTCTTCCTCGCTAAAGCCAGCTGGATAGCGTTCCTCCATCAAGTCCATGATAAAATCGGGCCCTTTTTGGCGGTTTTGTAATACCACTTTTGCCGTCGCAGGAACACGTTCTGCATCGTAATTTTGCAGCGCTTTCATGACATCTTTTTCAGCCAGTAAAGCTAATGCTAAAGCGTCAGCATCTAAGATCGCTTGCGATGCCCCATTCGACCCAATCGGATACATCGGATGTGCTGCATCTCCCAAAAGCGTGACGCGAGAGAAGGACCATTTGTCCAGCGGATTTCGGTCTGACATAGGAAATTCAAAGATTCCTCCATCTGTTTTCTCAATCATTTCGGGCACATTAATCCAGTCGAATTTCCAGTCCTTGTAGAGTGCTACCAAGGGACCTTTTTCGACTTTTCGATTCCAATCTCGTACCGTAATTTTCGCGCCTTCGGGCTCTCGAATGTTCGCTACCCAGTTGATGACTTGGTTCCCTTCTGCATCGGGGTCACCTATGGGATAGATGACCATCTTTTGTTTGTTTGATCCGATCATCGCCATCGAAGAACCCGTTTGATAGGGTTTAATTTTGGCCGTTCCGCGGTATAAGATATTGCCAGAAAATACGACTCCTCCCTCGTTAGGGTATAGTTTTTGACGCAAAACGGAATTGATTCCATCGGCGCCGATCAAGATATCTCCTTTTTCTTGTGCTACCACCGCACCGGTTTCCTTATTAATAAATGTCGCTGTGATTTTGTCCCCTTTTTCTTCAAATGACTGTAAGTGACAATTCGTTTTCAGGTTTTCTGCGCCTATTGTTTTTAGGGTTTCTTCCCAAAGCATCACTTGAAACTTCCCTCTATGAATCGAGAATTGTGGCCAGCGATATCCAGCAAATTTACCCCGTGGTTCGGACCAGAAAAACTGCCCAAAACGATTCGCATAAATTAGCTCTTTCGTCTCCACGGCGATGGCGGCGACCTTATCTAACAGACCAATATTTGTTAAAACGCGCACCGCATGTGGCAATAAATTTATCCCCACACCCAGTGGTTTTACTTCTTCCACCGACTCAAAAACCTTCACTTGAAAACCGGCTTGATGCAGGCGCATCGCCGTCACTAATCCTCCAATACCACCTCCGGCAATCAATATTTTCATAGCGGCAAATTTTGTAATAATTCAACTAAATGTGCCACGCTTTCCACTGACTGGCCATTGTAAATGGAGGCTCTGAACCCTCCTTTGGTAGGAAATCCTTTAATTCCTACGATATCGTTTTGCTCTAAAAAGTGCAGGATTTGCTGATCCATTTCGAGCGATTGACTTTTAAAGCAAGCGTTCATTACGGAGCGATCTTCGGTCACCACGATTCCTTGTAACAGCGGATTGCGATCAATTTCGCTATAAATAATCGAAGACTTCACCTGACTTAGTCGTTTCATTTCTTTTAATCCGCCTTGCCTATCAATATAGCGCAACATCAAAAGTGCCACATAAACCGGATAAGTCGGGATGGTGTGGTACAACGAGTTCTCGGCGATGTGCGTGTGGTAATCAAAAATCTTCGGAATCTTCCGACTGCTTTTCTCCGGCAGTACGTTTTTATTCACTAAAACGCAGGTAATTCCCGCTATCCCAAAGTTCTTTTGGGCGGATGCAAAAATCACTCCAAACTTCTCCATCGGCAAAGGCCTTGACAGAAAATCGGACGTCATATCCGCGACTAAGGGAACATCCGCTTCCGGGAATTGATGGTATTGAGTTCCGTCGATGGTTTCGTTTGAAACTACGTGTAAATAACGCGCACCTTGGACATCTGTAATCTTCGGAATTCGATCGTGATTCGTGTCTTTTGATGAAGCTAAATAAAAAGCATTTGCTTCGTTTGCTGCCGCTTCGATGGCACGATCTGCCCAAAAACCCGTGTCCACAAAAGCGATCTTATCTGATGGTTCCGTTAAGTTCATCGGGGCTACCGTCAGTTGACTTGAAGCACCACCTGGTAGCCAAAGCACCGCCCACTCATCCGATAGGCCGTATAATTTTTTCACAAGGACATTTGCCTCGTCTAATAAATCCGTGAAAATGGGGGAGCGGTGACTGATTTCCGCAATCGAAACGCCCATTCCTTGGTAATCAACTAAACCTGCGGCGGCCTCTTGAATGACTTCAAAAGGTAAGGTCGCAGGTCCGGGAAAGAAATTGTGTTTGCGCATTAGGATATAGTTTTGGCGCTAATTTTTAAAGTAATAAGTCCGGCGATAAACGAAGGAAGAGCAAAGAAGATAAAACTTTGTGCCATACCAAAACCTAAGCCCACTAATAATCCACCCAAAACAGGCCCAATAATTCCGCCTAAACGTCCCATACCAATGGCCCAACCTACACCCGTAGAACGGAAAGCAGTGGGATACATGCGCGCCGCTACGGCATACAAACCGACGAAGCTTCCTTGCACCCCAAAACCAAGGAAAAACAAGACAACTAAGATTAAATTGGACCCAGAAAATAGACCAAAAATTCCTAGCAAAACGGCGGTAATCAATAGCAAAGTCCCGATTGATTTTTTTAACCCAAAACGACTCGAAAAATAACCTTGTACCGGAATGCCTACAATAGCACCTAGATTAAAAATTGTGCCTGAATAAATGGCTAATTCCATCGATAGACCTGCATTGGTGGCTAATTTCGGAATCCAGTTCATCAAAAAATAAAGCGTGGTAAATGACAAAAATAAAGTACCCCAAAGCTGCCAAGTGCTCCACTTATATTCACTCGTAAATAGGGCACTGAGCTTAGCCTCTTCTGGCTTTGCTTTGGCCTTAAATTCATCTGACTCTTTTAATAAAAATAACAAGATGGGAACGACTAAAAACGTCGCGATTCCAGCTAGTTGAAACAGATGCTCCCAACCACTTTCTGCGATAATTTTAGCCGATGAAAGCCCCGTTAAAACCGCACCCACCGGATACCCCGCCACCACCGTACTCACCCAAAAATCTCTCGTCGATACAGGCGCATATTCCGCGGTAATCGCCGCCGTACTTGCCATCATCGTACCAATGCCTAAACCACTAATGAATCGATAAATCATCAATACATTTATGTCGGTTGCAAAAGAGGTCAAGTAAATACAAGACCCCATGATAAGCGCGGCTAATATCATCAAAGGCTTACGCCCAAATCGATCCGCCAAAGGCGCTAAAAAAATCGCTCCCACCGTCATTCCGACCAAGCCAGAACTAAAAACAATTCCCAAGTTCGCCGGGGAAATACTCCAGGCTTTCGCAATCGCCGGAGCGGTATAAGAAATAATGAGTACATCCATGCCATCGAGCATGTTGCAGAGAAAACAGATCAGAATGATTAGGACTTGTATCGCTCTCATAAGAATTACATGACTTTCCAAACACGAATCAACACGTAATCCGGCAAACGCTCTCCCGTGCACACAAATAGGCTATTATTGACCCAATCGTATTTGCCTTTAGGCGCCTCGAATTTAGGCGTTGCTCGGAAATAATATTCGTTCGCATTTACTTTTTCGCCCTTCGCTATTCTCGCTGCAATCTCGGGTGTAGCTGCGCGAATTCCCGTATTTTTCACATATATCAAGGTCCCGTCATCCGTCCTAAATTGGTAGTGTGCCTCTAATTCCGTCACACCATCGGTACGTAATACTTGCCAATCGGCTCCTCCATTCAAAACCTCACCTTTGATTTTAGGCCCCTCCACAGTACCACCTATGATGGGAATAATGCGGCGCGTTCCGTGTGGAGTTTCACCCACAATAAGTGCCGGATCAAGCTTCACTTTTAAGTCGCAGAAATACTCGAGTTCAGGCGCGGTTTGGGCCTGTGATATGGAAATGCTCATAAGGATTAGGAGGAGAATTTTTTTCATAGGTTTAGATTTTGCCTCAATTTACTAGATAAAGGCTCTTTTTGCTAAAATATACCTTGAATTCTGTATTTTAGTCGCCTAAACCTATACGAATGAGCATCAGACACGCAGGCATTTTTAATTTCAAACCCACGGTTTCAGAATCGCAAAAACACGAATTCTTCGTTGCCTTAAAGGCTTTGGAAGAGATAAATGGAGTAAAAAAAATGGAAGTTTCTCGCCAAACCAGCACAAAAAACAAGTTCAAATATGGCTTTTCCATGGAGTTCGCTTCGAACGAAATTTACCAAGCCTATTCGATTCATCCTCAGCACGATACTTTCGTGAAAGACTTTTTTATACCTTTAGTGGAGGATTTTATGGAGATCGATACCGAACAATTAATGTAAACCGGATGAAATACCTTTTATTTTTACTCTGCTTCACCGCCTTAGGCCAAGCAGACTTCGAAAAAAACCTGCAGAAACGTCTAATTTTAGCGGAAGATGGTGCCACGATTGAGATCGAGGCGGGACGTTTTCAGCTGACGAAAAGCTTGTCTTTGGAAGGTAAAAAGAACATCACCTTACGGGGGAAAGGAATAGATCAAACCATCCTTAGTTTCAAAGGTCAAACCCAGGGAGCCGAAGGGATCAAAGTTTCTAACTGCGAAAATATCGTCATCGAAAACATGACGACGGAGGATTCGAAAGGAGACTTGATCAAGACAATGAATGTGAAAGGTATTACTTTTCGTAAAATAAAGGCCGCTTGGACAGGTAAGCCCAAAGCGACGAATGGCTCTTACGCACTCTATCCCGTTTTATGTGAAAACGTCTTAATTGATTCTTGCATCGCCATCGGGGCATCGGATGCGGGTATTTACGTAGGTCAATCGAAACATATTATCGTCCGCAATTCTGAGGCTTACCAAAATGTCGCCGGCATCGAGATCGAAAATTCCCTGTACGCAGATGTGTACAATAACAAGGCCATCGGAAATACGGGTGGGATTTTGGTGTTTGATTTACCAGATTTAGTCCAAAAAAAGGGTGGCCACGTTCGCGTCCACCACAACCTAGTGAAGGAAAATAACCTAGCGAATTTTGCACCGAAGGGAAACATCGTGGGCAATGTTCCTAAGGGTACAGGGATGATGGTTTTGGCAACGAGTAATGTTGAGTTTTTTGAGAATCAAATCATCAATCATGCGACCATCGGTGTAGCGATTATTTCGTATTACATGACCGAAAATGCAATTAAGGACAAAGAGTACGACCCCTATCCGACGGCCATTTCGATCCACCACAATACCTTTGAACGTAAGCCGCGACGCGTGCCCATGGATAGCCGTTTTGGCAAAATGTACCGCTTCGTTTTACGTTTCGGTCGTCAAGTTCCCGCTGTTGTTTATGATGGCATTTTGAATCCTGCAAAGGTCGGAACCGATGGAAAATACCCCTTGCATTATTCGATTTGTGTGAAAGATAATGTCAATCAAAGCACGGCTTTCCTCGATGCGGAAAACAATTTCAAAGGGTTGAAGCAAGGCAAAGATCTCTTCGACTGTGATTTAGAAAATGTTAAATCAGTGAAATTCTAATGCGAATATTCTGTCTCTTGTTTTTAGCTTTTTTGGGCCTCGTTTCGGCGGAATCAAATTACAGAGAAAACCTCTCTGACTATGGCTTTTTCAAAGGCAGTTTGAAGGACCAAATCCCCGTCAATGGTGTCATGCCCTATGCGTTGAATTCCCCCCTTTTCTCTGATTATGCGTCTAAATTGCGCTTCATAAAACTACCAGAAGGTCAATCTGCTAATTACAATCCGGATTCCGTTTTGCAATTCCCAGTGGGCACGGCCATCGTGAAAACCTTTTATTATCCTATCGATGAACGCAATCCGAAGAAGGGCCGTCGTTTAATGGAGACTCGGGTTTTATTGCATGAGGCCAAAGGTTGGGTGGCGCTGCCTTACATTTGGAACAGAGAACAAACAGAGGCCGTGCTCGAAGTGGCCGGCGGAAGTGATGAAGTGGCCTGGACAGATGCCTACGGTAAAAAGCAATCCTTTGTGTACCAAGTCCCTAATATGAACCAGTGCAAGGGTTGTCACGAGCGTTCCGGTGAAATGACTCCCATAGGTCCGTCCGTTAGACAATTAAACGATGGTCATCAATTGCAAAACTGGGAAACAGCGGGGCTTTTAAAGGGCTTGCCTAAAGACCATATTCCCGCCCTCGTGAACTATTCCGATGCCACCGCCTCCTTAGATGATCGCGTGAAAGCCTACCTCGATATTAACTGTGCACACTGCCATAATGCGACAGGTCCGGCTAGATCTTCTGGTCTTTATTTGGACTGGAATTCGAAGGATCGAACGGCCTATGGTTTCTTAAAACCCCCTGTGGCAGCGGGCCGTGGTTCTGGAAATTTGAGTTATGATATTGTTCCGGGCAAGCCTGATCAGAGTATTTTACCCTATCGAATGGCCTCACGTGATCCAGGTGTGATGATGCCGGAGTTAGGAAGACAACTCACTCATCAGGAAGGAGTTGAATTAGTCCGCAACTGGATTTCATCTTTGCCGCACTAAGGAAATTTGTTCCATTTTCGGATTTTGGAACATCTTAGAATCATCTATTTTTTTCTTTAAAGAGGAATGTTTTTAGGTTCGAGAAATCAAACACCTAAAAAAATGAAAAAACTACTTACCTCCTTAGCCTTAGTTCTGCTCGTATCTGCAGCGACTTTCGCACAAACGCGTTACACGATGGTAGCGTACCACAAATTACAACCAGGTAAAACGATGGACGATGCCATCGCAATCGAGAAGCAGTATCTTCCCATTCACGAGGCGCGTAAAGCGGCCGGCCTTATCGGTGGATGGGCCATGTATGTTCCTTATAACAACATCAAATCAGAAGGAATTGATTTCGATTACATGACCGTAAACTGGGGTTCAGATTTAGATAAAATCCACCTTTATCCGATGGAATTATTTGGAAGTTTGTTAAAAACGGATCCAGGTCTTAAGAAATTAGCAGCCGCTACTGTAAGTACACAAACTATTCTTCGCCATTCCATAGGTAAGAAAATTACGGGAACGAACCCGGGCACAAACAAAGACCATTATATCATTTTTGACATGATGAAAGTATCAGATGCGGCGGCTTATGAGGCATTTGAAACAAAAGTTCAAAAGGTACACGAGGAAAGAGTAGCTGCAGGAAATATTTCTGGCTGGTCTTTCTACAAAACGCTATATCCTTCTTCGGATGAAGTCAAAGCGAATTATACTACGGTTCAAAGTGTGGAGAAATTATCTAACCTAGATCAATTCTCAGACAGCTATTACAAGGCAATTCCAAAGGCTTTAGGTATCTCTCCAGAAGAATTCATGAAGCAAGTAACGGTTAAAAGAACGATGACTGCTACTATGATTACTAAGATTGCCTTATCTACTAAATAAACATACCGATGAAAAAAATATTCCTGATCATGGCTGTTGCGACAGCTTTATTCTCTTGCGGACAGAAGCAAGATTCAGCCGCTGCAACAGAAGCAAGCAAAGATTCTTTAGGAGGCACAATGTCTTCAACCGACGAAAAATCGCAAATTATTCGGAATCAAATTAAGGCTTCCATGGCGAATGACACAACCTATAAATGGGATGAATTAGCGGAGGATATAGCTGTTTTATATCCAGGAGATACCATTCCTGATATCAAAGGAAAAAAAGCGTATTTAGCAGACTTTAAGGCGAATAGTAGTTTTTGGGAAAATCCGCATTTTACGTTCTTACGTGTAGTCACTTTGAAGATGAACAATGGAGAAACCTGGACAAATGTGTGGGGGACTTGGCATGCAAAAGGGCGTTATTCCGGTAAGGATATTACCACGACTATTCACCAAGCATTGAAGTGGGAGAATGACAAAGAAACGCAAGAGATTGATTTCTTTGACACAAAATTTGTGGTAGATGAAATGGCTGCTAAGGAAGCCGCTGAGAAGAAATAATAGAATTTTTGTTGAAAAGGGTTTACGAAAAAGGGTGCGCTGATGGTGCCCCCTTTTTTATTTTACCGCATTTTCCAGATCCGCGATGACAAACTTAGACATTTGTAAAAACGCATAAGTTGCCTTCGGTGCAGTCTCTGGATTGCTCATTAATTTTCCCAAAACCGAAGGGACAATCTGCCATGAAACGCCGTATTTGTCTTTTAACCAGCCGCATCTTCCTGGTGCCCCTCCTTTGACTAAGTTATTCCAAAGCTGGTCAATTTCCACTTGCGTATCCACCGTGACCATCATCGAAACGCCTTCGTTAAAGTTATGTTGGTGATCCATCGAACTCTCCATCAAATGGAAGGGTTTTCCATTTAATGTAAACTGAGAATATTTTACATTCCCTTCTGTATCGTGTTCGCCTTTTTCGTAAAGTGCTTTATATAGAATCTCGGAATTGGGGAAGAGCGAAGTGTAGAAATCGATCGCTTCGTTTGCCTTCCCATTATTTACGCCATTAAACATCAAACTAGGCGCCAGTTTTGCATGCGACTCATGGTTTTTCATGATCTGCCAATTCACGCCGTATTGATCCGCACACCAGCCATAAAGTGGGCTCCAGGGATAGGTGTTTAGAGCCATCAAAACGATGCCGTTTTCGGTTAATTTTTCCCAAATCTCTCTGATTTCATTCTCCTCCTCTAGGTTAATGAAAAAGGAAATGGACGGATTTATGGGATATCCAGGCCCTCCATTCAGGTGCATAAAACGACGCCCCAATAGGCGGTAATTAACCGCCATCGGGTTTTCCGAAATAGGTTCAAAACCTGTAAAAGTGCTTTTGTAAAAGTCTGCGGCCTCTTTAGCCTTCTTATCAAACCAGAGGCAGGTAGCGATTTCGTGTATCATAATGGGATTAAATTTCGAAAGAAATTTTGACTTTTCCACCTAGGCCCTTTTCGACAATATCATATAAAGTCTTCATGGTGACATTGCTTCCGTCATTTTCTATTCGAGAAATATAAGAACGTTTTTTATTGACAATTGTCCCTAATTGTTCTTGAGTCAAATTTTTTTGCTCCCTCGCATTCCGTAAAAGAAGGCCAATTTTGAAAGATTCGAAGTCTCTTTCAACTCCATCTCTGCGCTCGGTTCCAATTTCTCCATATACCGAGTCTTTTATTTTTTTCCAGGATTTAGTTTCCATTTTTTTCTAAGTAGTAAGTCCGCATTAAAATTCTTGCTTTGTCAATTTCTGATTTAGGAGTTCTGTGCGTTTTTTTCGTGAATCCATTTAATAATATGACAAGGTTCCCCTCATCAAAAAAACAAAATATGCGCCAGATATTATTCCCTAATTGAAC
>JBJOIV010000053.1:0-11531 GCA_046046955.1 Bacteroidota bacterium
TTACCGTGATAACGCGCTCTTTGATTTCTGGAATAGAACCGATCGAGAAGTGACCACCTTGTGTAAAGTTGATGTACTCGTAGATTTCGTCCGCTAAGACAAAGATATTTTCATGACGCGCTACCACGTTCGCGATATCACGTAATTCTGATTCTGTATAAACCGATCCTGTCGGGTTGTTAGGCGATGCGAACATCACCATCTTCGTTTTAGGCGTGATGGCTGCTTCGAATTGTTCTGGAGTTACTTTGAAATTATTATCAAAAGCACCTTGAACGATGACCGAAGTACCTTCCGCTAATTTCACCATCTCTGAGTAAGAAACCCAATATGGAGAAAATATAATTACTTCGTCACCCGGGTTAATTAAGGCTGCAATCGCGTTCGCTAAGGAGTGTTTTGCACCCGTACTCACCACGATGTTTTCAGAACCCCACTCTAGGTTATTATCACGCTTTAATTTATTCGCAATCGCCATGCGCAAGTCAGGATAACCTGCCACTGGTGAATACCCGTGGAAACCATCATCAATCGCCTTTTTTGCCGCCTCACAGATGTGAGCAGGTGTTTTAAAATCTGGCTCTCCTACAGAAAGACTGATTACTTTGTGACCTTGGGCTGCTAATTCACGCGCTTTTTTCGTCATCCCTAACGTAGATGATTCTTCTAATGCTTGAATTCTTTGGGCTAATTGTGCTTGTGACATGGTATTTAGAAACGAATATTTGTATATAAAATCGCTTGCAAAATTACTTTTTTGCGAACGGATAAGCTAATAAAATGTGTAAAAATTAGGCTGTAATACCTTGTGCCAAAACCGCATAGGCCCCTTTCTCGATCTTCATCAATTCATCGTGGGTGCCGCGTTCGATGATTTCGCCTTGCTGTACCACTAAAATCTGGTCAGCGTGTTGAATCGTAGACAGGCGATGGGCGATAACGAGCACTGTCCGGTTTTCCATCAAATGACTCAATGCCTCCTGCACGAGTTTCTCTGATTCGTTATCCAGCGCACTGGTCGCCTCGTCTAAAATTAAGATCGGTGGATTTTTGAGAACGGCGCGGGCGATGGAGATGCGTTGTCTTTGGCCGCCTGATAATTTCGAACCACGATCCCCTATCACGGTTTCGTATCCTTCCGGATTCGCTGATATAAAATCATGCGCATTCGCAATCTTTGCCGCTGCCTCGACCTCTGCCAAGCTAGCCTCTGTCCCAAAAGCGATGTTATTGAAAATGGTATCGTTAAATAAAACAGATTCCTGGGTCACAATGCCCATTAAGCCTCTTAAATCATCCAAAGGAATGTTTTTCAACGGAATGCCATCGAGTGTAATTTTCCCATTCGATGGGTCGTAGAATCTCGGCAAAAGATCCGCCAAAGTCGATTTACCGCCACCGGAAGCACCTACGAGAGCAATCGTTTTTCCTTTGGGAATATCGAAACTCACTTCTTTTAAAACTGAACGCCCTTTCACATATTCAAATCCAACCGCCTCGAAACTGATTTTATTCTTAAATTCCTTCACCTGCTGGATCGGCTCCTCGGCTACGATTTCAGATTCCGTATCTAGTATTTCAATAATTCTGTCCGCCGATGCCACCCCACGTTGAATCCCACTAAAAGCATCTGCAATGGCTTTCGCGGGACGCATTACCTGTGAAAAAGTCGCAATAAAGGCGATAAATGTCGATGCACTCAGTTCACCTTCCCCATTGATGACTAAACTACCCCCATACAATAAGATTCCAGTCACCACTAAAACCCCTAAACTTTCGGAGGTAGGTGAGGTTAATTCTTGGCGAAACACCATCTTCAGTAAAGAATTCCGGTAGCGATCATTTCCTGCTTGGAAACGCGCATCCATCATCTTCTCCGCTCTAAAAGCCTTCACCACGCGCATGGCTCCGAAGGTTTCATCCAACAAACTGATAATTCCACTCAAATGCTGTTGCACTTCGCCTGCTGCACGACGTAATCGACGCGTAATCGTCGCAATAACTGAACCCGATAGAGGCAAAATGATCAAGGAGAACAAAGTCAATTTCACCGACATACTTGCCAGGAAAACAAAGAATAAAACAAGTGTAAAGATCTCTTTGAAAGTCGCCGTAAAGGCGCGACCAATACTGTTTTCCACCTCCTGCACATCCGTGGTTAAACGAGACATCAGGTTACCTTTTTTCTGCTCTGTGAAATAACTCAGGTCAAGGCGAATGGCGCGCTCAAAAACGGCTTGGCGTAAAGAGGCGATGGTATCGGCCTCGACGGTTTTTAGGACTCTTTGGGAAAAATAACGAAAGAAATTCGATAAGATCACCGAAACCATGATGGCCCCACAGGCATATTTCAGCGCTCCGATTCGTCCAAAATCCTCCAGCGCACCGTAGAAATAGTGATTAAACAAGAACGAAAAATAGGATGGAGTTAGCGAAAAAGCGGGTAAAACGCGGTAAATCTGAATGTTTTCCGGAGCTGATTGATTGAACAAAACGTTCAATAAAGGGATCAGCAAGGTAAAATTTAAGATGCCAAACAAACTCGCTAGCAAGGAAAACCCGAAGTATGGAAACACATACTTACGGATCGAAACGGCATAGCTTAATAAGCGAAAATATGTTTTCAATGCGGCTTTTTATCAAAATTTTGGTCAAATTACGACAATTTTCAGAAACTACTCCGAATGTCACCCTTAATTTCCATTGTGATGGCCACCTACAACGGGGAGAAATACCTCCGGGAACAGGTGGACAGTTTGCTCAAGCAGAGCTATCCGTCCTTGGAATTTATTTTTGTGGACGATGCTTCTGCAGACGGGAGTCTTGCGATTCTGCAACAGTACGCCTCGCAGGACGAGCGCATTCGCTTGGTCGCAAATCCAGTTAATCAAGGCCTTTTAGCCACTTTCGAACGAGGTATTCGGGAAGCTAAGGGGGAATTAATCGCTTTATCGGATCAAGATGATGTGTGGATGCCGAATAAAATCAGTTTGTTGGCCGCCGCTATCGGTCATAATTCAATGATCTATGCGGATTCTGCTTTGACGAATTCGGACGGCCATGTAACCGGAAAATTCTCCGATCGCAACCAGTTAGGGGATTATCCAAGTGCGTTGCATTATGTTTTTGGGACTAAAGCCATGGGACACGCCATGCTTTTCAAGCGTGAAATCATCGACATCGCCTTGCCTTTCCCCGATTATGTCGGACACGATTATATCCTCGGGTTTGCAGCGGCGGCCCTAAATGGAGTCAGCTATTTCCCTGCGACTTTAGTGAATTACCGCCAACACAGTGCAAACACGATGGGGGCTGATTTAAGTAAGGGAAAGAAAAATTATAACACGCGGGAGGAGCGGAATGCGCGGATTGTAAAAAGGCTCAATTTACTCGCAGAACGTTGTCCTGATGGCGCGGAGCGGGAGATTTTGCGTGGATTAGCTCAGGATTTTGCTTCGAAAAGCTTCGCTGCACGTGTAAGAAGATTCCTTTGCGTCGCAAAATACCATCGAGCGATGCTAGCCTACAAAGGAAAATCTGAATTAGGCAGCTTCCTCTACAGTTTCAAACTCCTCTTCTCTATTTTCTAAACGGAAGACTCAGGCGGTAATATAGATTTTTCAACTGAACCATCACAGGGATCGGACGTTGTTCTAAGGGACCATCAAAGTGGTCGCCTCTTCTTAAGTAGTATTTCGACAAGGTGGACGAAGTCATCCCCCACTTGCGGATAAATTGGTAATATCCCTTGTTCTGCTTCACTCGTTTCACAGAGATGGACCCAAAATGATACACTCTGCTCCGTGAAATCCCCTTGAACAAACGAACTCCCGCCTGCCAGCATTTCATCGAAAAATCAGGGTCTGAATACATCCCTGGGGTGAATTCATTCGAATACCCTCCCACTTTATCCCACAAAGAACGGTGTACCACATTAGGTGGCCAAGTTGCTCCTTGCCAGTCTGCAAAAGGTAAAGAATCATACGTTTCTAATAATCTCGCCTCTTCGAAAGTCGCAATCGACCGACCGAAATCGGCCTGTATAGAGCAAGCGCTTTGGGCTTTCGGCTCGATGGCGGTGGCCGATAAAAAGAATTCGGTGTGCCCTATATTTTCAATTTCCTCTTGCAGAAAACCGTCCCATTTAGGCAGCACATACATATCGTCATTCAAATACAAGAAATAATCCGCGCGTGCTAGCTTCACCATCGCGTTCATCGCGTAGCAAACGCCCACGTTAATAGGGCTATAGGAAAAGGCGATATCTTCCTGTGATTCCACCCATTCTTTCGAACCATCCTTTGCTTCGTTCAGATGCAGAATGATTTCGTACGTAGTCGTGGAATGCTTTCGGATTGCTTCCACACACAATTGCAGGTAGGCCAGATTGTTCCAGCTCGGAATGAGGATGGAAAAATAGGGATTTGCGGGCGCCTTCGCAGCAGGAAAAAACTGAATTGATTCTTCCATTACAGCAGGTGGTAGTTTTTATATTCCCCTACGCGGTATCCGGTGAGGTCTTCGATTTTTTGCAAAATCTTGCGGCGGAAGGTCATTTTCTTCTCTAATTCAACAGGATCGAAATAGAACGGCCAGTTTGAGCGGGCTACGCGATCTGCCATCACGGCAGGATGTGTTCCCTCAAAACGGAAAAGTCGTTCCGCATTACCATAATCAAACTGGTAATCTGCGGGTACGTTTTCGGCTAACCAAGCATCGTCGTGGTAGAATTGCGTAAAATTACGCACCTTATTATTCAAACCTTCGGGCGGTTTTACCCAACCATAATGGTTGATATATGCCGGAATCAGCTTCACTTTCATCTTTTTGCCGTCCTTTCTGAAGCCTTGTGCGTCCTTGTAAGAATGAACACCCGGGTGCATTTTCACCACCCGAATTTCTCTTCGATACCAGCGCCTCGAGATGGCCACATGCTGATAAGATCCATAGAAATGTCGGTAATGGAAAAGCAATCCCTCGACGTTTTCATCGGTTAAATTCGCCTCCATCGCAGCTTTCACGACTGGCAAATCCGCTTCATGCACGCATTCGTCGCCTTGAATATAGAAGGCCCAATCGATGTCTTTGGAAATCGCCTGAAGTGCCTTATCGGTCTCTAAGGCAAAAGTAGCGCCGCCTTCTCGTTTAGCATCATCCCAAACTGTCTCCACAATCTTGATTTTATCCGAGGGAATGCCTTGAATTAAGGCCAAAGTCTCATCTTCCGACGCCCCTACCGCCACTACGAATTCGTCGCAGATGGGTAAAATGGACGTGATGGCTTCCACGATCGCATAATCGTTCTTCACCGCATTTCGAATAAAAGTAAATCCGGCTATTTTCATTAAGATTTCACTTGTATACCGTGGTATTTCGTTTGCTCCACGTAATCCTTGCGTAATGGATGTCCCTCCCAGTCCTCTGGAAGCAATATTCTGCGCAAATCGGGATGCCCTTCGAATTGAATTCCATAAAAATCAAAGGCCTCGCGCTCATGCCAATCCGCTGTTCTCCAGACAGATGAAACAGAGGATACTGATGGTTTTTCTCGATCTAACATCACGCGCAAATGCAAAGTCACGTGATTTGGAATAGAATAGAGGGTATAAATGACTTCCATTTTGCGCGCTTCTGGACCCTGATCGATAGCCGTCAGGCAAGAAAGGGAATCAAAATAGGTAGACGGATTCTTCCAAAGAAATTCGCAAACCGGCAAAATATGCTCGGCCGGCAAGGTCAAACGCCCCATCTCCTCTTCCCATTCGGCTTCGAATTGGAATTGCGTTTGAACTAAATCTTTGATCGATGCTACATCCATCTTATTTATTTATGGCGGCTAGAATGCGTTTAGGCGCAACTAGACTTTCCTGATTAATCTTCTCTTGTAATTTTATAATGCCACCTAAAAGGGCCTCTGGACGCGGTGGGCAACCCGGAACATACACGTCCACGGGAATAATGCGATCCACTCCTTTCACCACATGGTAACCGTGCTCCCAATAAGGACCCCCGCAATTAGCACAAGAACCCATCGAAATCACGTAACGGGGTTCTGGCATTTGCTCATAGAGACGACGGATTCGATCCGCCATCTTAAAGGTTACGGTTCCGGCCACAATCATCACGTCGGATTGGCGCGGGGAAGGCCGAGGAAACACCCCAAAACGATCTAAATCATAACCTGACGCAAAAGCCTGCATCATTTCGATCGCGCAACACGCTAAACCAAAACTCATCGGCCAAAGCGAGCTAGCCCTCGCCCAATTCAATAAATCCTCGACATTGCTCAGCACAAAGCCATCGGATTCAAATTCTTGGTCTAAAAAACTCTTCATGTTTGGGGTTATTTTCGCAATCGTTCTGTAAATATACCTAAATTCACAAAATTTTTCGTCTATGTCGCTCGTAGCTTTTTTCGATACTGATTTAGCCAAACTCCGTGGGATGACCCCCGCGAAGCTGACGCTATTGCAGACCGAACTCGGGATGTTCACCTACGGCGACTTAATTCAATACTTTCCATTTCGCTACGAAGACAGAACCCTGGTTCATCCCATCGCCTCGATCACAGACGACATGGACCACGCACAATTCATCGGCCGGATCCGTTTCAAAGAAAAAATAGGTGCAGGCCATCGCCAGCGCATCGTCGCACAAGTTTGCGATGCCACGGGCTGCATTGAAATTGTTTGGTTTCAGGGGGTCAAATGGCTCGAAAAGTCCTTAAACACCGGAGTCGACTACCTCTTTTACGGCAAACCCACCAGCTTCAACGGCCAGCTGCAGATGACGCATCCAGAGATGGAGGTCTACAAGGGCGAGCAAGCAACGGGTAAATATTTCCAACCCGTCTATCCCTTAACCGAGAAGCTGCGGAAGAAATACATCGACAGCAAAGCCATCGCGACGCTTCAGAAAAACCTATTAGAGATTGCGTTTCCCTACATTCGAGAGACCCTTCCCTCGGAGGTAACTGCCCAGTTTAAACTGATATCAAAGCAAGAGGCGCTGTACCATATTCATTTACCCCAAAGTGAAAACTGGCTGCACCAAGCCAGACGACGACTCAAATTCGAAGAACTTTTCTATAATCAGCTACGTCTGATTAAGCAGAACTTGATTCGCAAAGTGGCTTTCCCAGGTCAAGTTTTTTCTTCCGCCGCCCTTTTAACCAAGTTCTACCAAGAACACATGCCTTTCGAATTAACGAATGCGCAAAAGCAGGTGATTCGGGAGATTTTTGCGGACATGCGATCGGGTCAACAGATGAACCGTTTATTGCAGGGAGATGTGGGTTCAGGAAAGACGATTGTGGCGTTTATTTCGATGCTTTTAGCGATTGATAATGGGACTCAAGCCTGCTTGATGGCGCCTACGGAGATTTTAGCCGATCAGCATTACCAAGGTCTGAAGAAGTTCGCGGACTTATTGGGCTTGACGATTGCTAAGTTGACAGGATCTGTAAAGAAGAAGGATCGCGTGGGGCTGCACGAAGATTTGCAGTCGGGAAAATTACAGATTTTAGTGGGCACACACGCCTTATTCGAGGATTCTGTCCAGTTCAAGAACCTAGGCATGTGCATCATCGATGAGCAACACCGCTTCGGGGTGGCGCAAAGAGCCAAACTCTGGGATAAGAATAAGGAGTTTCATCCGCACATTTTGGTGATGACGGCGACGCCGATTCCGCGGACTTTAGCTATGACGCTCTATGGAGATTTAGATATTTCGATAATTAACGAATTACCCGTGGGCCGCAAACCTATTCAGACCACACATCGCTACGATAGCCACCGATTACAGGTTTTTGGATTTATTCAAAATGAGTTGAGCAAAGGTCGTCAGATCTACATCGTTTATCCCTTGATCGAAGAATCTGAAAAAATGGACTTCAAAGACCTGATGGATGGCTACGAAAGTATTTCGAGAGCCTTTCCGGAGGTACCTTTGGGCATCTTGCACGGAAAGATGAAGCCGGCAGACAAGGATATCGAAATGGCTCGTTTCGTTAAAAACGAAACCAAGATTATGGTGGCAACCACGGTCATCGAGGTAGGGGTAAACGTACCGAATGCCTCCATTATGATCATTGAAAGTGCGGAAAGATTCGGATTATCCCAATTGCACCAGCTTCGGGGTCGCGTAGGTAGAGGTGCAGAACAGAGTTATTGCATCTTGATGACGGGCTATAAGATATCGGCAGATACGAAGAAACGCATCGATACGATGGTGAAAACGAATAATGGTTTCGAGATTGCAGAAGTCGATTTACAATTACGTGGACCAGGAGATATCTCCGGCACTCGCCAAAGTGGTGCCATTGATCTGATGATCGCAGACCTTTCAAAAGACGGGGAAATATTGAAAGTGGCAAGAGAAACTGCACAAAGAATCTTGGAAGAAGACCCTAACTTAGAGAAGCCGGGCTATCAAATGATCCGCGAACAAGTGCGCTCTCAGCGCAAAGACACCACGAACTGGGCGAGAATATCTTAGTTTAAATTTGGATCGTCGGGATAGGTGGAGAGAACTCTGAAATCACCGCCTTTGGCATACATAATCTTCCGCCACAACGACTCGTGGGATTCATCAAAAACCAGTTTATCATTCCCCGGATGTAAAATCCAGGCATTCGACTTCACCTCGCGCTCTAATTGCCCCGCTCCCCAACCAGAATACCCGATAAAAAACTTGATTTCATCAAAACCAATCTCCCCCGCCACGACCTTATCAATCGCGACTTCGAAGCTCCCAGACCAATAAATCCCTGGCCCAATCAACACCCCATCCGGAATTAAATCAGGTCTGCGGTGCACAAACTGCATAATCGTAGGGTCCACCGGTCCACCAGAATACAAGGGAACGTCCTCCAGCACCTTCTCATCCACAAAGGAATCAAAGACAATTTCCTGCTTATTATTCAACACTAAGCCAAAAGAATGGGCTGTCGTGTGCTCGCACAGCAAAATCACCGACCGATGAAAGGACGGGTCCTCTAAGAAGGGTTCGGCTAACAAAAGCATGCCGGGTTCTAAATCCTCCACAGAATAATTCGGGTGCATAGCGCAGAAATTAGTAATTTTAAGAGATGATCAATCAGCTCTTCCTCTCTTTAGGCGGCAATCTAGGAAATACCCGGGAAATATTCGAGGGTGCCTACCCGCTTATTGAAAAAAAAATAGGAAAGATATCGGTTTATTCGTCGATTTACCAAACCGAAGCCTGGGGTCCCATCCTACAAGCGGACTTTCTGAATCAGGTTATTTTAGTGAGTACTACGCTTGCACCACAAGCCTGTTTGACTGAAATGTTAGCCATTGAAAAGGAATTTGGTAGAGAACGAAAAGAACGCTGGGGTCCAAGAACACTCGATCTTGACATACTTTATTATAGTGATGTAGTGATTGCAGAAGCAGACTTAGCCGTTCCTCATCCGCGGATTGCGGAGCGTAAATTTATCTTGACTCCTTTAGTGGAGATTGCTCCTGACTTCCAGGATCCCGCCTCGCTTAAATCAATGTCGGAACTGTTAGACTCCTGCACAGATACCAGCAATGTTAATCGTTTTGCTTAGGGAATTTCCAGCTCTTAGACGTGATGCGTTCGTAGTACTTCTCGTACAAAGGGAGGATCTTGACAATATCAAATTCTTGTGCACGCGCTAGAGCATTCGCCTTCATTTTTTCATGCAACTCCGAATCTGAAAGCACTTTGATGGCATTCGCGGCCATATCTTTCACATCGCCTATCTCACTTACATAACCAGTTTCACCGTGAATATTTACCTCTGGAATACCTCCGGCATTCGACGAAATCACAGGAACTTCGCAAGCCATTGCCTCTAAAGCGGCTAATCCGAAACTTTCTTTTTCAGAGGTCAACAAGAATAGATCTGCTAGCGATAAGGCCTCCTCGATTCCATCCATCTTTCCTAGGAAACGCACATCACATTGCACTTCCAGTTCACGGCACAGAGCCTCAATACCTGAACGTTCCGGACCATCGCCTATCAAGACTAATTTCGCAGGAATCTTTTTGCGAACGAGCGCAAAGACCTTCACGATATCCTCGATACGCTTCACCTTACGAAAGTTCGAGGTGTGCATTAACAGCTTCTCGCCATTCGGACACAGGGATTTTTTAAAGTGTTCGTGCGGGCGTTTTTGGAACCGTTGAAGATCAATAAAATTCGGAATAACTTCGATATGACTTAAGATCTCAAATTCATCGTAGGTATCGTTTTTCAAACTCTCGGACACCGCCGTCACCCCATCAGACTCATTAATCGAGAAGGTAACCACCGGCTCGAAAGAAGGATCACGACCTACGAGGGTAATATCCGTTCCGTGCAAAGTCGTAATAACGGGCACGTGAATGCCTTTGTATTTCAAAATCTGCTTGGCTAAATAAGCCGCCGAAGCGTGTGGAATCGCATAATGCACGTGGATTAAATCCAATTTCTCGTTCATCGTCACATCCACCATCTTACTGGCTAAGGCAGACTCATAAGGCAGGTATTCAAATAAAGGATAAGATGCCACCGAAACTTCGTGGTAGAAGATATTCTCGGAAAAAATATCCAGACGTGGAGGTTGCGTATACGTGATAAAGTGCACCTGATGACCCGCTAAGGCCAAAGCCTTACCTAATTCTGTCGCCACCACACCACTTCCGCCATACGTCGGATAACAAACGATCCCTATTTTCATACGCTAAATTTAGCTGAAAGAATGTAAATTTGTATTAAACAACTGATAACCTTTGAAAAATCTCGTCTTATTTGCTTCTGGTTCGGGTTCTAATGCCGAAAAAATGATCGAACATTTCAAAGGTTCCGATCAAGTACAAATCACCCACATTTACTGCAATAACCCTTCTGCGGGCATCATTCAGCGTGCAGAACGACTAGGTGTTCCTTGCCGCGTTTTTGATAGAGAATCCTATAAGAACGGGACGGTGTTGAAAGAAGTTCAATCCCTACGAACAGATTGGATCATTTTAGCGGGTTTCTTGTGGTTAGTTCCAGCCGATTTCGTGAAGGCATTTCCACAACGCATTGTGAATATTCATCCCGCTTTATTGCCCAAGTTTGGCGGCAAAGGCATGTACGGACATTTCGTACATGAAGCTGTTGTGGCGGCTGGTGAGAAGGAATCGGGAATCACGATTCACTACGTAAACGAGCATTATGATGAAGGGGCGACCATCTTCCAGAGTTCTTTCCCGGTGTTACCGAGTGATACTCCAGAAGATGTCGCAAAAAAGGGCCAGGTACTCGAGCACCGGGATTTTCCGCGTGTGATTGAGTCGCTTGTTTTACCAGCCTCCTCCTAATACACGATACAAATTAATGGCGCGCATCCATTGATTACGCGATATTTCTAATAGTTCTAATTCAGATCTTAAGGCATTTTGCTGGGCTGTTAACACCTCTAAATAACTGGCATTTGCCGTTAAAAATAAGGTTCCCACCGTATTGATTGCCCCTTTTGTTAGTAATACCTCGCGTTGCTTTAGTTGCTGTTGGGACT
>JBJOIV010000054.1:0-11484 GCA_046046955.1 Bacteroidota bacterium
AGGAACCACCCGTTTTGTCTACCTGCCTTACGAAGCACACAGCTATAGAGGAAAAGAAAATGTGTTGCACTTGCTTTGGGAGCAATTCCAATGGTTAGAAAAATACGTGAAATAACGGAAGTGTAGAACAAAAATAGGCGACCCTACGGGTCGCCTATTTTTTGTTGAGCAAGATTTGAACTTTGCTCTTTGAACTTTGCTCTTTGGAAAATTACCAAATCTTAATCCGATCTTCCGGCTTCTTATACAACTTATCACCTGGTTTCACATCAAATGCCTTGTACCAAGCATCCATGTTTACTGGAGCACCGATGGTACGGTATTGGTTAGGCGAGTGAGGATCTGTTAATACTTGTTGAGCCTCTGTTTCTGGAAGAGATGAACCTCTCCAAACTTGTGCCCATGCTAAGAAGAAACGTTGATCAGGAGTAAATCCGTCAATTTTCTTGGTAGACTTACCTTGCTTCGTCATTTTGAATGCCTCGTAAGCCATGTTCAAACCACCTAAGTCACCGATGTTTTCTCCCATCGTTAATTTACCGTTCACGTGGATGGTGTCTTGAACTGTGTAGGCATCAAATTGCTTCCCTAAAAGCTCCGTTCTAGCCTTGAATTTAGCTAAATCGTCTTTTGTCCACCAGTTGCGTAAGGTTCCATCTTTATCGTATTGGCTACCTGAATCGTCGAATCCGTGTGACATTTCGTGGCCAATAACGGCTCCGATTCCGCCGTAGTTGATCGCATCATCTGCGTCAGCTGCGAAGAAAGGGAATTGCAAGATACCTGCTGGGAAAACGATTTCGTTCATCACTGGGCTATAATAAGCGTTCACCGTTGGTGGCGTCATTCCCCATTTGCTTCTGTCTACTGGTTTGCCTAATTGGGCTAAGTTTTCTTGGAAGCCCCAAGCACCTGCACGACGGATGTTTCCGTAGTATTCGTTGGCAGAAATTTCTAAGCCATCGTAGTTTTTCCACTTGTCAGGATATCCGATCTTAGGCGTGAAGGCATTTAATTTTGCCAAAGCTTTTTCTTTCGTCTCCGCGCTCATCCAATCTAATTTGTTGATGCGAACAGCGAAAGCCTTACGAAGGTTTGCCACTAATTCCACCATTCTCGCTTTCGCTTCAGGCTTGAAATATTTAGCTACATACAATTGGCCTAACAATTCACCTAAAGTTCCGTCTGTCATAGCTGACATACGTTGCCATCTTGGTGCTTGTACTTTTTGGCCTGATAATACTTGTGAATAAGCAAAACTAGCTTTCACAAAAGGAGAGCTCAAATAACCAGCGCTGCTACGTAATACATTCCAAGCTAAATAGGTCTTCCAAGTCTCTATTGGCGTCTCGATTAACATTTTATTAGCGGCCTCGAAGAATTTAGGAGCACCTACTAAAATAGAATCAGGAGCCGTTGTTCCAAAATCTTGGAAAGTCAAAGCCCAGTTAAATGCTGGAGTCTTTTGGTTGAACTCTGCAAAAGCAAACTTATTATATGTTTTGTAAGGGTCACGCATCTCGACACGCGCCATTTGAGCCTCAGCTAATTTCTTCTCTAATTGGAAAACCGTCTCTGCATTTGCCTTAGCTTGTGCCTCTGGTGTTCCCGTTAAAGTAAATAACGTCGCTACGTATTTCTTGAATGCCTCTTGAATTTTTACGCTACGCGCATCATTTTTTAAATAATAGTCACGATCAGGAAGGGATGTTCCTCCTTGTCCTAATTGAGGTACCATTTTCTCCACATTCTTGCGGTCTTGACCGATGTAGAATCCGAATAAAGGGGAAGCAATACCTGAAGAACGCAAGCGAGCGATTTCAGTCACGATTTGTGACTTGAATTGCAATCCAGCGATGTGTTGTAAATCAGCTTGAATAGGAGTGTAGCCTAATTTTTCAATAGCTAAGCTGTCCATTGCGGCTGCATAGAAATCAGCTACTCTTTTTTCTGGAGAACCTGCTGGAGCTTTCGTTCCTTTGGTCTCATCTAAGATTGTTTTAATTGCATTGATATTGAAATCGCGCAATTGGTTGAAAGCACCCCAGCGTGTTTCTTTGGCAGGGATTGGATTCTTTCTAACCCAGGGACCATTCGAATATTCCACGAAATCGTCTCCCGCTTTCACGCTCAAATTCATGTTGTCGCGATCAATAAATTTACCCGGTTTTTCCTGGGCATACAGACTGCCACTGAAGAGTAGCGAACCTGCCATAAGTAATTGGTAGTATTTATTTTTCATTTGAAAAAGGTTGATGTGACATTAAATTAATTAATTTAATGTATCTAAACTATCCATATGAAAAAATTGTTAAAATTCTTGACCTGCTTTTTGGTTCTAGGCTTCTCGGTAAATGCCCAAAAGCCCATGACCCATGAGATCATGATCAAATTAAAGAAAGTGGGTGCCCCTAAAATTTCACCCGATGGTCGATTTGTCATCTATTCTCGAGTGGAGACTTCCTATAATCTTGACGAGCAAACCTCTGATCTTTGGATTGCCGCTACAGATGGCTCTTCTGAGCCCCGTAAGCTAACGAATTCAAAAGGAGGCGAGGACAATTACCAATGGTCTGCTGCTTCAGATAAGATCTATTTTATTGCCAAAAGAGACGGCGACGATGCCCCTCAATTATACGTTCTTCCCTTAGCAGGGGGCGAAGCTCAACGCTTAACCACCTTGTCAACTGGTGTTAGTGATGTTAAATTCTCCCCAGACGGATCTAAAATCATCTTCTCTAGCCGCGTTTTCCCTACCGCTTTCAGTGATTCTGCTAGCAAGAAATTAGCGGATGAAAAGAAGAAAATCAAGACCAAAGCCAGAGTCTACCATTCCTTCCCTGTTCGCTATTGGGATGCTTGGTTAGACGAAAAACAAGGGCACCTATTTGCGATGGATTTAAAATCTGGCGCTCAACCAGTGAATCTACTGAAAGATGTTTCGCTGGTTCAATCCCCTGGATTCCGTTTAGGTTCCTATAATTTTAGCCCAGATGGAAAATCTGTTGTATTTACCGCAACCACGGAATACAATACCACAGCCTATCAGTCGGCGAAATCCAATATCTATTCCGTTAGTATTTCTGGTGGGAAAGAGTCCGTTTTAGTCCATGATGAAACCGATTATTCGGCTGCAGAATACACGGAAGACGGAAAGTATTTAATCGCCTCTGGTTCCGCGATTGGTACTAAAATCTATTATTTGAATCGCTTGTATCGATTTGATGCATCGACTCATAGCGCCAAAAAAGAACTAGTCGCCTCCCTCGACCGTCCCATAAATGATATGGAAATGGCCGGTTCCTCCATTTATGCAAGTATTGAAGATCAAGGTGTGGATCGGATCGTTGAAATTTCTGTGGCTGATGGTTCGGTTAAGCCTGTTCTTGGGGGCGAAACAGGATCCTTTACTGGACTAAGTCTTTCTGCAAAGTCATCCGTTTTTGCCTATTATTACCAATCCATTGCTTCTCCACCCGAAGTTTGGGTTTCTTCGAATGGTACCTTGAAGGCCATTTCAAAATCCAATGACGCCGTTTTAGGAGGATTGGATTTGCAGAAGCCTGAGGTGATTTGGACTAAATCATCTCGAGGAAAAAACATCCGTTCGGTGGTATTGAAGCCGACTGGATTCGATCCTTCAAAGAAATACCCTTTGTTCGTGTTGATGCACGGAGGTCCAGCTAGTTCGTTCAAAGATGTATTCGGCTACCGTTGGAATCCCTATATTTTAGGTTCAGCAGGCTATGTGATCGTCATGACAGACTATACTGGATCTGTGGGATATGGCGAGAAATTCGCACAAGATATACAATTTGATCCCTTCAAAGGCCCAGGACAGGAAATTCAAGAAGCCGCAGCAGATGCCATCAAGCGCTTTTCTTATATTGATGGAAGCAAACAAGCAGCAGGTGGAGCGTCTTATGGTGGTCACTTAGCCAACTGGATGCAGGCAACTACATCTCACTATAAATGCTTGATTTCACACGCGGGATTAGTGAACTCCGAGTCACAATGGGGAACGTCGGATGTGATTTGGGGAAGAGAATTGATGAATGGAGGAGCTCCTTGGGTGCCTACCAAGACATGGAAAGAACAAAACCCGATGCGCTTCGCGGCAAATTTCAAAACACCTATGCTCTTAACGGTAGGAGAAAATGATTACCGCGTGCCGATTAACAATACCTTGGAAAACTGGAGCATTCACCAGCGCTTACAGATTCCATCCAAGCTGATCGTCTTCCCGGGAGAGAATCACTGGATTCTGAATCCAGATAATTCAAAGTTTCATTATTCGGAGATACAAAACTGGCTAGCGACTTATTTGAAATAGTCGCTAGTCACTAGTCACTAGTCAAAAGTGAATGAGTCTAAAATTAGTGACTTGCGAACTTCAGACTAGTGACTCCCGACTAGTGACTATCGACTATCGACTAGCGACTAGTGACTCTCGACTATAGCCTCACCATCTCCCCCGTCCTTACCGACTCATCACACGCAAAGGCGATGCGAAGGCTGTTTACTGCATCCTCTACGTGATCCGTTAGATCCACGTTGTCTTGAATGGCACGCAGGAAATAGGCCTGCTCGCGATCGCAAAGTCCTTGGTGATCAGGTTCGTCGGTTAGATTGACCCATTCGTCGTCTTTTGTAAATTCGTTGTTGGAATCAATGTCTGCATGATGGACACGAAGGGATTCGGTCTTGGTGTGGGATTCCACATGGTCGGATTTGCCCTCGCCGCCGGCGTTTTTAGCAACGATGGAAACCGAACCTTTAGGCCCAAAAACATCTTTCACAAAATACGCATTCTGCGAGATCATTGGTCCCCAGCCGGCTTCGTACCAGCCTACGGATCCGTCTTCAAAATGGATTTGAAGTTGACCATAATTATAATTACCAGCTGGAATATCTTCTGTCATTCGTGCTCCGATCGCTGAAACGCGAAGGGGTTTAGAGCGAGTCATTTGGCACATCACATCAATATAATGAACCCCGCAATCCACGATGGGACTTAGTGATTTCATCAAATTGCGGTGTACATCCCACATGTAACCGTGGGATTGCTGGTTGAGATTCATACGCATCACGAGGGGTTTTCCCATTGTCTTCGCGATTTCAATGAACTTGATCCAAGAGGGATGGTGGCGTAAAATATAGCCCACCACTAGCTTCTTGCCACTTTTCTGCACCGCCTCTGCGACGCGAATCGCGCCAGCTAAAGAATCAGCGATGGGTTTCTCTAAAAAGACATGGCAACCTGCTTCTAAAGCAGCGATGGAATAGGCTTCGTGTGTATCTGGGTAAGTGGAGATGCAAACGGCATCGGGTTTAGAGTCGGCAAGGGCATCGTAATAGTCGCTGTAGAGCTTTTGGCCCCCACCTAATGCTTCATTCAATACTTCTTTGCTATTTCCTGGGGAAACAAGTCCACAAATTTCAAATCCAGCTAAGTTCTGGTAGGCTTTCGCGTGAGAGGCTCCCATGTTTCCGCAACCCACCACGAGCACGCGTATATTTTTCATGTTAATCGATTTAGAGTCGTAAATTAGGAAGAATGATTAGAAATATCGAATCTTCCCCTTTACAAATTATGCGCAAACTCTTTCTTTTATTTCTATTCAGTTGTTGGTCCCTTCAAGCCCAAGATAAATCGGGTATTACGGGGAAACCAGATACCTCCTTTACGAATTACTCAGCCCTGAGAATGGTATCGAAGCAAGATCCTACGATTCGCTTAGCGGAAGTTCAAAATTCAAAGAGCAAAGTTCAAAGTTTTGTTTACAGCACCATAGGTACACGTAAATTGATGGTGGATGAATATTCCATTTCCTCTGGCAAGCTACCTACTCTGGTCTTCTTCCATGGCGGAGGCTGGCGAACCGGTCATCGCTCGCAGCACATTCCATTAGCGAAAGCACTCGCTGATCGTGGTTATCGCGTATTTCTAGTAGAATACCGTTTGTCTACCGAAGCTTTATATCCAGCAGCCATGCTCGATGCCCAGGCTGCCTTGCAATGGGTAGCTAAGCGAAAAAATGTAGGTAAAATTTATGTTGGTGGATATTCAGCAGGGGGCCAAATGGCTGCGCTTTTAGGATCTGTTCAAGACGAAAATACCTACGGGAGAGGGATTAAGTTAGCCGGTGTTATCGATGTGGACGGTATTTTAGCCTTCATCCATCCCGAGTCTGGGGAAGGGGATGACAGCAAACGTACTTCGGCGGCCACTCATTATTTTGGATACAACAAAGTAGCGGGAGAAGCGATTTGGAAAGAGGCCTCAGCTTTAAGCCATGTCACAAAAGGCGATCCACCGGTTTTGTTTTTAAATTCAGGAGATGATCGAATGCACGCAGGTCGCGATGATTTTATGCGAAAAATGGCGACGTTTGGCATACATACAGAATACTATACCTTCGAGAAATCGCACCATACCTTCGTGCTAATGAATCATTACTTTGACCAGGTGGTAGATAGGATGGACCGTTTTATGAAGAAGCGTTTAGTCGTGGGAGCTGAATTCAAAACGATACAATCTGCCGTAGATGTGGCGCGTCCGGGTCAAGAAATTTATATCAAGAATGGTATTTATCGGGAGAAGATTTTTGTCGATTCCTTGAAGCATCATTTACGTTTTGTGGGGGAAAGTAGGGCAGGCGTGGTGATTCAGGAGACGATTGCGCGGGATATTTGGCGTTGTTCAAATCCAGATGATTACGGTGCAGGTGTGCTGAATGTAAAGGGGCATGATTTATCGTTTTCTAATCTCACGATTATGAATGACTACGGTTTTAATGCCAAAAGTGATGCGACCATCCCTTGCTTAAATGAGGCCGGGAAAGAGACGACAACTACGGTACAGAAATATGCTTTACCGCGCGAAAAAGGGGAGAAAGAGGGGGAGAAGATCGTGCGTGTGGATGGTCATCAATTCGCTGTCAGGACAATGCCGGGAGCAACTCGCTTATCTTTTGAGCATTGCACGCTTCGTTCTGGAGGTGGGGATACGATGAGTCCTTGGGATGTGAATACGGGGATGTATTATTTGAATGACTGTTTAATCGAGGGAGGAGTGGATTTGTATTGTCCTCGGGGCTATGCCATGGCAGAAAATTGTACATTCGTTTGTCATAATATGAGTGCGGCTATTTGGCATGATGGATCGGGTGATGAGCAGGCGAAGACGGTTTTGAAGAATTGCCGTTTTGTAGGTGATCCGGGATATAAATTAGGTCGCTATCACCGGGAAGCACAATTTTATTTGTTCAACTGTTCTTTTGATAAAAATATGGCCGATGCGCCTATCTACCAATCGGGCGACAGGGTGCTCAATTGGGGTCATCGTGTGTATTATTCGGAAAGTCACCGGGATGGGGGAGACTTTGCTTGGCATAAAAATAATACGGATATAAAGGCCACAGAGATGACATTTAAGTCGATTTTTGGAGAAAAATGGAAAAAATAATTTATTGTATCAATAAAATACATTAAATTTGAGCCATTACCTCTAAACCTAATTTTATGAACTCGAGACGGAAATTTTTACAACAGTCTAGCGCATTCTTAGCGGCTAGCGTTTTTGCTCCTCGTTTTTTATCTGCCCAAACTTTCACGAAGCGTCCGGTAGGTATTCAATTGTTTACCTTCTTTGGGAAATTCGACCAAGATGTCAAAGGCAACCTGCAGAAAATCGCAGACCTTGGATATACGGAGATCGAATCAGCCTTCAGTATGTTACCGGGTTTTTATGGAATGAAAGGGAAGGAATTTAAGTCTCTTAATGCAGATTTAGGCCTTAATTGGGTGGCACATCACGTGGTGGGCGCTCCTCTAAAACCGCGTCCAGGTGTGGATATGTCGCGTTTTCCGAAGATGATGAATCTTCGCGATGACGCACAGCAAGCAGTAGACAACGCTGCGGAGGCGGGTGTGAAATATTTAGTTTGTGCAAATACGCCCATTGAGACGAAGGATGAAGTTTCCGCTTCTGTGGCGTCCATTTACAAGGCGGCAGAATTAGCGAAGAAAGCAGGTTTGACTTTTTGCTACCATAACCACGATGCGGAATTTAAAGTAGTGGATGGCCAAAAAGCATTCGATGTTTTCACTTCTCAAATTCCTGCAGACCTATTGAAATTTGAATTAGACTTAGGTTGGGCTTCTAAGGCTGGAGTCGATCCAGTGGAATTGTTCAAGCAACATCCGGGTCGTTTCCCACTCTGCCATATCAAAGATTTAGACTCAACGTTTACCAATATTCTCCCAGTGGGAGAGGGTGTCATCAACTACAAGCGCATTTTTGATGCAGCTAAATCAGGAGGATTAGAACACTTCTTTGTAGAACATGACTTCCCGAAAGACGCTTTCGAAAGCCTTCGTATCAGTAAGAAGGCTTTGGACGCAATTTTATAATCCGCCTAACGGTTTTTTAGTGTTTAATGATTGAATTTTGATTCTTGAAAAACATCCCCTGCTGGGGGATGTTTTTTTATTTTAAGATGTAAAACTGGTAGGGAGCAAACGCTAAATGGTCGTGATCCATTCCGATTTGTTGCGTTTTGCCTGACCATAAGTCTTTCATAACTTTCGCCCGTTCTCCATGGGCACCTAAGATATAATAAGTCACTTCTTGCGGCTCAGCGCTGAAATTGAATAAGAAATATACTTTCTCCTCATTCAGGTAACGCTCGAAACCGATGATGGAATTGTTGTGAATATCTAACCAGTGAATATTTTTTAAATCAGCCACCGCTTTCAAAGATTTACGCAGCTTGATCAGCTTTTGTAAATTCGAGAATACCTGGTTTTCTACTGTGTTTTTAGCGTCCACCGCGGCATTTTTCTTCCAATCAATGATAGGTCTATGCATCCAACGGTTATCGTAGGATTTTCCTGGATCTTCTAAATAAGCATAATCATTTGTGTAAGCCGCCTCATCACCATAGAATAACATGGGAACCCCTCCTACAAACATACTTAGGGCCTGCATCATGGTGATCTTGTCGATCGATGTCTGAACGTCCTTCGCATCTTTTGCATTTATGGCTTTTTCCAAACCACACAAAGAGGCTAGTGAACCAGATAGGCGAGCATCCTGTGTCTTCGGATTCACCGCAAAAAGGGCACCAGTGGCTGGTGAGTCGATTCCGCCGCTGTAATAGTTCTTGATATACGAGCGGTGATCGTAGGGATTATAACCAGCTTGCTCGATCATCCAATCGTCATAACCTAAACCGATATCGTCATGGCAACGCGTATACGTTAGCCAAGTCGCACCTTTCGGCTTACGCAATAATTCATTTTGTGCGGTGCGCATCACGCGGATATCTCCTGTTGCAAGCGCATCCCATTGGACTGCCATCTGGGTGGCATTATAGGCAAAATCGCATTCATGTGTGGCAAAACGACCTGTCCCAAAATACTCCATAATCTGTGCAGGAGCCACAATGGCTTCGCCTAATATGGCCATGCCTGGGGTAGCCACTTCTACACACATTTTAATTAATTGCAATAATTGGTGTGCTTCAGGAAGGTTTTGGCAAGAGGTACCCATTTGTTTCCAAATGAAGGCTGGTGCATCAATACGCACCACATCAACCCCTAGATTCGCATAATAGAAGACGTTAGCGAGCATTTCCACAAAGACTTTGGGATTCGTATAATTCAAATCCCATTGGTAATGATGGAAAACGGTCATCACCCATTTGTCTAATTTCTCGTCATAAGTGAAACTGCCTGGTGAACTCTCTGGGAAAATTTCTGGCATCGTCTCTTCCATCGCATCCGGAATGCGGCGGTCATCGTACATGTAGAAATAATCTTGGTATTCTTTGATTCCCGCTTTCGCTAGTTTCGCCCATTCGTGGTGATGCGACGTATGGTTTAACACGATGTCGATCATCAAGTACATGTCCTTTTGCTGCAATTCTTGCTGAAAGGTGCGCAAATCTTCGATGGTTCCTAGCTTTTCCTCTACCACGCGGAAGTCTTCCACCGCATAACCGCCATCACTCTCGCCTTCCGGACTCTTGAATAAGGGCATTAGGTGGAGGAAATTCACGCCTAATTTCTCCAAATAAGGCAATTTAGCCGGCAGGTCCTTAATCTTTCCCGCGAATCGATCCACATAAAGGCTCATGCCCACGAGGTCTTGACTTAAAAACCAGTTTTCTTCCTGCTTCGCCTTTGCTTCGTCTCTTTTTTTTAAGGAAGTACTGCGATCTAAATGAGCTTGAAAAATAGCGTTGATTAAATCGGTGAATAAAGGACTGTCGCCATAAATCGTTCTGAAATGGGTATGGATATCGTCCAAATTCGCAGTTAAACGCTCTTGAAAGCCTGCATCTTTGATCTTATGGTTTTTTATAAGCGCATGCGCCTGTTTTTGTAAAGCGGAATTGTACACGTTCTATTAATTAAAAATACTGTTATTCAAATGTTTAAAGGCTTCCATAGCCCCTAGGTATTCGCACGTTCTGGCACCCGCCTTATTAGCGTTTTCCACCATCTTTTTCCAAGCCGCAAAATCAAGATCTTGGATTTTTAAACCATCTAATTGGTAGAGTACAGCGCCTACAAAGGCATCCCCTGCACCTGTGGTGTCTACCGGTTTCACCGGAATACTGGGAATGATATAGGTTTTTCCTGCAAGGCCTATTAAGGTGCCTTCTTTTCCTAAGGTGATGGCAAATACCCCTGGGCAGATAGCTAAGAGTGCTTCTGTCGCTTCTTCCAAGGTCTCCGTCTCGGTGATTAGCATCGCTTCTTCATCTGATAACTTCGTGAAATCGGCCTCTTTTAAGAAGAGTAGACTTTGCTTGATGAAGGTGGGTATTTTATTGCCAAACAATAAATGGCGGTAATTCGGGTCAAAAGAAATGATTTTGCCGTCTTTTTTCGCTCGGTCTTTTAAGGAATAATAGGCCGCATTAAGAGGCCCTTCAAGAAATGCCGTCGCTGATCCGAAGTGAACAATATTCGCGCTAGCAAGATCAATCGCCGCCACTTCTGCTTCTGTTAGAGCCGCATCTGCGCCTCTGTTAAATACGAAATCACGCTCTCCGTCTAGCATTAAGGAAACGAAGGCAAAAGTCGTGAAAGATTTCGGGTCTAAATGAACATGTTTCGTGTCCACATTAAATTCCTGCATCACCGAGATGAGCTGGCGACCGAAAGGGTCATTTCCTACTTTGGCACTTACTAAAACCTCTCCACCTAAGGCACCTATCGCGGCTGCTACATTCGTGGGAGCACCTCCCGGTTTCTTTAAAAAATGTTGACCGTCTGAAAGGCTAGAACCTTTATCAGTACAAATCATATCAATCAAGGCTTCGCCTATACAAATGACACTCATGCGGATTGTTTAGTAGGGGATGGTTTAATAAAGGCAGTCGCTAGGGCTGCAATGGCTAATAAAGCTCCTGCAAAGGTAATCGCATTTCTGGGATCATTGTCTAAAAAATGCTTTAAAATATAGCCAAA
>JBJOIV010000055.1:0-11330 GCA_046046955.1 Bacteroidota bacterium
CGTAACAAATCAGTTTAGACTGATTAATTGGTTGAATACCAAGAGAATCATCTTTTTTGAATTCATCTGCCCAGAATTTTTGGTAAGCTAAAAAACGCAATACATACCAATCTGTACTCGAATCCACCTGTATATCCGATTTTCCCACCCAATCCATCACATAGGACGTTTTCTTAGCTGTTCCTAAACCTACCCGGTAGGAGAGAAGTGTCCCCACCCAATTATTTAAAACGCGGTTATTGCGGGTGAAATAGTTCGCAGCGCCCCTTGTGGCCTCGATAATGTGCTTGCGCTCATCGACGTGGGCATTGACTTTCATGCCCACATCAGTGGCTGTGCCAGACTTAAATTGCCAATACCCCACGGCTTGAGAGGTGGAAACGGCTACTGGATTAAGTCCACTTTCCTGAACGGAGAGGTATTTGAACTCATTCGGAATGCCCGCTGATTCTAATAGGGGCTCCATGACGGGAAAATAGAAGCGCATTTTTTCCTTCATTCCTTCTACGAACTTTTTATTAGTGCCTAAACGCTTTTGCTCGGATTCTAAGATGGCTTTTGCTGAGGGATGTATGAATACTTTTACATTCCCGATCAAGAGTGAATCAGGGAAGGCCGTTTTCGCCTGAAGTGGCAAACAGAATAAAAGTAGCCAAAGGTATTTCATCGTGTAAAATTACCTTAATAAACTATAATCTGTACCTTTGTGGTTCAAAAATACGCAGATGATTTTAATTGACGATACGGTAATTTCTTCCGATGTAGCAGACGAGTTTTTTGTTTGTGATTTAGCCAAATGTAAGGGTGCTTGTTGTGTGGAGGGTGATTTAGGCGCTCCATTAGAGGAAGATGAACTAGAGATTTTAGAGCGAATTCAAGACGAGATCAAGCCATTTTTATCTGAAATAGGCTTAAAAGAATTAGAAAAAACAGGAGCTTGGGTGAAAGATGACGATGGTGATTTTTCTACTCCGGTCATCAAAGGACGCGAATGTGCTTATGCTTTATATGACGATAAAGGTCATTTAAAATGCGGCATCGAGCAAGCTTATTTTGCCGGTAAAACAGATTTCAGAAAGCCTATTTCCTGTCATTTATACCCAATTCGCTTGGCCAAATTAGCCGATTATACAGCCTTAAATTACGACCGTTGGTCGATTTGTTCGGATGCCTGTTCGAATGGCGCTTCATTAGGCGTACCTATTTATGTTTTTCTGAAAGAACCTTTGATTCGCAAGTTTGGCGAGAAATGGTACGCGGAATTATGTCAAGAGATTGAAGAGCGTAAAGAAGAATAATGGCTGATTTTGATGCGATTTATCAGGTAGTTTCCTTGATCCCTTCGGGGCGAGTGACCTCTTATGGAGCTATTGCAGGGTATCTAGGTTCTAAAGGAGGTGCTCGATTAGTGGGCTGGGCGATGAATGCATCGCACGGTCAGGCCTCTATTCCAGCACATCGAGTGGTGAATCGCAATGGGGTATTGACGGGCAAGAATTTTTTCGGTGGGAATCGAATGCAAGAATTGTTAGAAGCAGAAGGTTTGACCATTCAGAATGACCAAATTCAAAACTTTCATTCCCATTTCTGGGATCCTTCTATCGAGTTATTATAAGTTTCGAAGGTATTTCGTGCCCCCTAAACCTCTCATTTGGCGTTGAATAGCCGATGTTCGTTTGCGCACATAGGCGGATGGATTTTCAATCGAGAAACGATTGGGACTGGGTAAAACCGCCGCGATTCTGGCAGCTTCTGAAGTAGAAATTTCTGCACCACTATGCCCGTAAAAGCGTCTACAAGCTGCCTCAGCCCCAAAAGTCATGGGCCCCGTCTCCGCTACATTTAAATATACTTCCAGGATACGTTCTTTGCCCCAAATTAATTCAATCAAGAAGGTAAAATAAACTTCTAATCCCTTTCGAACATAGCTTCTGCCTTGCCATAAGAAGACATTTTTAGCGACTTGCTGGGAAATGGTACTAGCCCCTCTAATTTTCTTTCCCTTCAGATTATGCCTTACGGCTCCCCACATGGCATCAAAATCAAATCCGTGGTGATCAGGGAAGGCCTGATCCTCTGAGGCGATCACAGCGACGGCTACATTTTTATCTAAATCTTTATAGGGAGTCCACTGAGAGTAGATTTTAGAGGGCTTTCCTTCTAGCAACGCATCAATCTTCCTTGAGGCCATCGTAGGCGTGAAATAGACTGGGAAAAATTTCAAGAAAACGACTGAGAAAAGGCTGAATCCAATGAGATAAAGGAAGAAAAATCCGATTTTCTTTAGCCAGCTTCGCTTTTTAGGGCTTTTTTTGGATAAACGTTCAAATTTATTTCCTCCGCCTTTAGCGTTTGGGGTATTTTTCGTGAATTCAATTCTCTTTGCCATAGCTGTGTAAAATTACAAAAAGGCCTTAGACCACAAAAATATCGCTGCTTAAACGATCTGCAATTAGTTTGCCTTCGTTCACTAGAACTAAGTTTTCCCCTTCTAAACGGGCATATCTTTGCGCCATCCAAGATTGTAATTCTTTTTCTGGGTACTCTTGTCCCATTTTAAGAAAACGTTCCCGCACTTCCACGAGATTTATTCCCCATTTCGTACGTAATCGAACCATGAGGTATTCATTCAATTGATCCGCAGGGCTTAGTTCTTCTTTTTCCGCTGTTAAATGCCCCTCTGCGAGGTATTTGGCATTATTAGAGACATTCCATTGTCTAGAATGGCCATTAAAGCTATGGGCCGATGGACCTACTCCGAGGTAGGGCTCTTGCTGCCAATAACTGGTATTGTGGATGGAATAGTGGCCTTCTTTGGCGAAATTCGAGGTTTCGTAGCCCTCAAACCCTGCCGCTTCTAAATATTCACGAACCTGGGTAAAAGCTAGAGCCATCGCCGCATCCGGAATTTCGGTGAAGGCTCCCTTTTTTTTCTGAACACCAAAAACCGTTTTAGGTTCCACCGTCAGGCTATAAGCAGAAATGTGTTGAACACCTAAGGAAGTCGCTTTTGCTAAATCTTCATTTAAATCTTCCGGAGAATTTGAAGGAATTCCATAAATCAAATCAATACTAATATTGCTTATTCCTGCGTCTTGCGCATTTTTAATCGCTTGAATCGAATCGCTAGCTTGGTGATTTCGGTTCATTAGGACCAAATTTTTGTCTTGAAAAGATTGGATTCCGATACTTAGTCGATTGATGCCTTTTGAGGCAATCATTTGGCAGTATTCCGGTGTTAAGTCTTCCGGATTTGCTTCTAGGGTAATTTCTGCATTGCTAGCGATGGAATGGTGAGCACCTATCGCATCAAAAATCGAATCTAATTCTGAGGCCGTTAGGAGGGAAGGGGTTCCTCCGCCAAAATAAATGGTTTGCAGTTCTGCTCCGTTTAAATAGTCTTTTTGTGCGCTTATTTCACGGCAAATAGCCTGTACCATTTCCTCTTTTCTACTGGTATTCGTGGAAAAATGGAAATCGCAATAATGACAAGCTTGTCTACAAAAGGGGATATGGAGGTAGAGATGCACGAATTTAAGGTTCGAAAATCAAATAACTCAGGGTATCTGGATTCAGCATTTCTACAGCCAAAGATTGGATGTGTGCGCTGTCAATAAGGTCAATTTGATCGAAAATTTCGTCTAAACTCTCGATTTTCTCTCGGTCTAGCAAGTTTTTCGCCATCATTAACATGAAGTTCAAGTTGCCCTCTTCAGCCATGGCTAACTGCCCTTTTAATTGACTCTTAATCTTCTTCAGTTGAGGAGCCGTTAATTCTTTCTCCTGCAGTTTCGCGAACTCTTTTTGGATCAATTTTAGGGATTTATTGACCTGATTAGGTTCAGTGCCAAAATAAATGGCCCAACAACCTGAATCTAAAAAGGAGGTCAAACTCGCTTCGATCGAATAAACGAGCCCGTGTCGTTCGCGTACGGAAACATTCAATAAGGAATTCATTCCGGGACCTCCTAGCAGATTGACTAAAAGGAAGAAGGCGAGTCGATTGGGGTTTTCAATCGCAAAAGATTGACGGCCTAAAGCCACATGGGACTGCGTGATGCCTCTTTTTATGACTTTCGTCTGAGGAATCATGGCTGACGGCGCCACGCGTTTAACGATTTGCTTCTTTGCTTTGATCGATCCTAAATGCTTTTCAGCCCAGGCAAATACTTTGGCAGGATCTAATTTTCCAATAGAGGAAAATACGATTCTGGAAGTGTCTAAATTTCGTTCGATAAAGGCTTCTAGGTCTTTCTTTTGAAAGGACTGAACCGTCTCGGTGGTCCCTAAAATGTTGACTCCTAAGGGGTGATTAGGGAATAATAATTCGTCAAAATCGTCCTGAATCGCCTCTTCTGGAGCGTCATAATACATGGACATCTCCTCTAAAATCACAGAACGCTCTTTTTCTAATTCCTTCTCCGGGAAAATCGAATCAAAAGTGATATCGGATAAAAGCTCTAAAGCCCGTTCGAAATAGGGGCTTAGAATGGAGGCATGAAAACAGATTTTTTCTTTGGTTGTATAAGCATTCAGTTCTCCGCCATAGATTTCTAGGCGGTTAATGATCTGCATATTGCTTTTCTTTTGGGTCCCTTTAAAGGCTAAATGTTCCCAGAAATGCGCTAAACCCTCTTCTCCAGCTAATTCATCTCGACTTCCAATGTCTAACATAATACCTAAATGCGAGATCTCGGTATGGAGCACTTGACGGTGCACCACGGTGATTCCATTAGATAAAGTATGCAGGTGAATTGAATTCATGAATGGGTTCTTAAGAAAAATGTCCCAAAAATAAGTAATTTTATGGCTAATCGCTTCCTTTTCTGACATGAATCCAGTTTCTAAGGTATTAATTATTCAAACCGCTTTTCTTGGCGATGCCGTTCTGGTCACCTCGCTCTTAGAAAAAATACGGATTGAATCCCCTGAAACATCCATTCACCTGTTGGTTAGGAAAGGAAATGAGTCCATTTTTCAAGCGTATTCTCATTCGTGTTTGACAAAAGTTTGGACTTATGATAAGTCCAATAAACGTCAATCTTGGATGGAATTACGGACAGGTTTGAAGGCGGAACAATTCGATTCCGTTTTTGTGGTCCAGCGTTTTTCTGGAATGGGTTTGTTGAGCCTGATGATTGGAGCGAAGCAAGTTTTTGGCTTTGCTAAAAATCCACTTTCCTGGTTTTTCACGAAGAGTTATCCGCACCCATTTGGGAATGGGATACACGAAGTGGAGCGGAATACGGGTTTATTGAGCGATTGGCTAGGAAATAAGGTGTACAAACCCTTTTTAAATCCGGGTAAAATCACACCTCCCGCTACTAATTATATTTGTATTTCACCCGGCAGTGTGTGGGAAACGAAACGCCTACCCATTCAAAAATGGATTGATTTCATTCATTTACTGCCTAGAGATCAGGCGATTGTGTTGATGGGTTCCCCTAATGAGAAGTCACTGTCTGATGAAATTGAGAATGCCTGTCAAGGGTGGCCCATCTATAATGAGACTGGTAAACACGCACTAGTAGCTTCTACGTCCATTTTTGCCCAAAGTAAGGGCAATTTCGTGAATGATTCTGGCCCTATGCACTTGTCTTCTGCGGTAAATGTACCTACGGTAGCGATGTATTGTTCGACCTTGCCTGATTTTGGTTTCGGGCCGTTGGCTGATCATTCGGAGATTATTGAGGTAAGCGAGAAATTAGATTGCCGTCCTTGTGGGGATCATGGCAAGAAAAATTGCCCACTAGGCCACTATGCCTGTGGAAATCACATCTCTACCCAAAAAATGTTGTTGGCTTACGAAGCTCTTGAAGCGAGTAAATAAAGTACAGCCATTCTTACGGCTACTCCGTTTTCTACCTGATCCAAGATGATCGAATGTGGCGAATCTGCCGCATCTGAACTTAATTCCACCCCGCGATTAATCGGCCCTGGGTGCATTAAAACGATCTCTTTTGGTAATTCTTCTAGCATCGCACGATTAATCCCGAAGAATTGAGAGTATTCTCGAAGACTAGGGAAGTATTTGATTTGCTGTCTTTCCAATTGGATTCGTAACACATTCGCCGCATCACACCAAGCGAGTGTGCTCTTTACATCGTGTGAAACTTCCACACCTAAACTTTGTATATGCTTCGGAATCAAGGTGCTTGGGCCGCAAAGGCGTACTTCCGCTCCTTGTTTTTTCAAGGCGTAAATATTAGAAAGGGCTACTCTAGAGTGTAAAATATCCCCGATGATAGCGATTTTCTTTCCAGCTAAATCCCCTAATTTCTCTTGTAGAGAAAAGGTGTCTAATAAAGCCTGTGTAGGGTGTTCGTGCGTTCCGTCACCGGCATTCACGATATTTGCCTTGATGTGTTTGGCTAGGTAATGTGGGGCTCCTGGGCTCGCGTGACGCATCACAATCATATCCACTTTCATGGCTAGGATGTTGTTTACGGTATCGAGTAATGTTTCCCCTTTTTTAACCGAACTCCCTGAGGCAGAGAAGTTAATGGTGTCTGCTGAAAGTCTTTTTTCTGCTAATTCGAAAGATAAACGGGTACGAGTGGAGTTCTCGAAAAAGATATTGGCAATCGTCACATCACGCAGAGAAGGAACTTTCTTAATGGGTCTGTTTAGGACTTCTTTAAATTCTCTAGCCGTTTTAACAATCAATTGAATGGATTCTTCATCCAGATCTTTGATTCCTAATAAATGTGGCGACTTTAGCATATGTTAAATCAGGATTGTTGAGGAATTAACCAAATTCTATCCGCTTCATGGCCTTGTTCCGTCCATTCTACGAGTACTTTTTCGGTAGGTAAGGTATTTACACTCATACCTACATAATCTGCGTTAATAGGCAGATCACGGTTATAAATACGGTCAATTAAGACACATAATTCCACTTTAGCAGGTCTCCCAAAACTATTCATCGCATCCAGCGCCGCCCGGACCATACGGCCAGTCGCTAATACATCATCTACTAAAATGACGCGTTTGTTTTCGATGAGGAAGGGAACATCCGTTGAATTAGGGGATACCGTTTCTCTGCGGCGGTAGTCGTCGCGGAAGAAGGTAGCATCTATTTTTCCTACGCTAGGTGCTTTCTCGAGGTGTTTACTCAATTCTTTTGCGATGCGTTCCGCAAAGAAAATACCGCGAGGCTGTAGGCCTAGGATAACAGTTTCAACGTCTTTGATTTGATTTTCAATGAGCTCTTGACACAACCGAGAGATGGTTATTTCGAGTAATGGGCTTGATAAAATCAGCTTGCGAGTCATTGTTGCAAAGATATCAAAATTTTATTTAAAAAATGGCTTGATTCGGGTCGAAATCAGGTAGTATTTGGTCTTTATCCGATACAATTGGGTTCTCTACACCCCATTCAATGCCTAATTGAGGGTCATTCCAGCGTATACCTGACTCTGCTTCTTTGTTCCAAAAGTTCGTGCACTTATACACGAAAATCGTTTCTTCTATTGCTATAAATCCGTGAGCAAATCCGATAGGAACATATAACATATTTCCTTTATCTGCATCTAGAACGAATTTTTCATGTTGGCCAAAGGTAGGGGAGTCCTTACGTAAATCCACCACCACATCTAAGGCTATACCCGTCATGACACGCACTAATTTGCCTTGTCCGTTCGGATTGTGCTGAAAATGCAAGCCTCTTAAAACGCCTTTTGTTGAGAAGGAATAATTATCCTGCACAAAATCTTCCGATATGCCATTCGCTGCAAAACGCTTTTGGTTATAGGATTCATAAAAATAGCCGCGCTCGTCGTGAAATTTAGTGGGTATGCACTCAATGACTCCTGATAAACGATGTGTAATGAATTCCATAAATTGTTTTTTGGCAGGGAAAGGGATAGATTTGTGGCAAAATTAATCCTATTTTTCCTTCTTTCACATGAATTCAGCGGAATTAATTAAGCAGATTGAACAAAAAAGATCCTTCCTTTGTGTGGGTTTGGACACTGATATTAAGTTAATTCCGAGTCGATTCAAGACGGAAAAAGATCCCATTTTTGCCTTTAATAAGGCCGTGATCGATGCCACATTACCTTATACGGTAGCTTATAAACCCAATATTGCATTTTATGAGGCCTTGGGACCTGCTGGCTGGGAAAGTTTGCAGAAAACGATGGAATACATGCCTAAGGAGGTGTTTTCCATTGCGGATGCGAAGCGAGGGGATATCGGAAATACAGCCACTAAATACGCTCAAACCTTTTTCGATCCCACGCATGCTGGTTTTGATTTTGATTCGGTTACCGTGGCACCATACATGGGAGAAGATTCGGTGACTCCCTTTTTACAGTTTGATGATAAGTGGGTGATTCTTTTAGCCTTGACTTCGAATCCAGGCAGTAACGATTTTCAACAAATGAAGGACGAAAACGGGATACCATTTTACGAACATGTGATGCGTAAATCCATGGAATGGGGGAACGCGGGTCAGTTAATGTTTGTGATTGGAGCGACTAGGACTGATTATATTGCTAAAGTGCGCGAAATTGCACCGGACAATTTCTTCTTAGTTCCTGGAGTAGGAGCCCAAGGGGGAAGTTTAGCGGATGTGGCGAAGTTTGGTATGAATAATAATGTAGGACTTCTCGTCAATTCATCCCGTGGAATAATCTATGCGGGTGATGATACGGCTGTTTCTGCGGCGAGAGAGGCGAAAAAAGTGCAAGAGGAAATGAATCAACTACTTGATCAATATTATAAATAACATGGAATTAAGCATCGGAACCCCAGCCTTATTGTTCTCAACCGTTTCCTTGTTGATGATCGCTTTTACGAATCGATTTATGTCGATGGCCTCACTGATTCGTGGTTTGCATGAGAAATTTCAGAAGAACCCAGATAAAGCGATTGTATTGCAAATTGATAATCTTCGCCTACGCATGAAGTTGATTCAACGCATGCAGATTATCGCCATTATCAGCTTGATTTTGAGCGTTGTATGTATGTTTCTCCTCTTTATGAATCAACAACTCGTGGCTCGTTGGTTCTTTGGCATCGGACTATTGGGTATGAGTATTTCTTTAGGACTGAGTGCCTGGGAGATTACGATATCTACCAAAGCGCTGGAGGTCGAACTCTCTGACATGGAGGAGATTATCAACAAGAGGAAATAATGCTATTTTTTATCTGAATAATAAAAAAATCTCCTAATATTTTTCCGCAATTGAAATATAATAGTATTTTTGTGTACAATTTTTACATTTCATACAAACGAAGATTTTGAATGATTTAGGTCATAAAAAATACTACTTAGGCGGATTGAATAAAGGCTCGGAATTTTTCTGAGTCTTTATTGTTTCCACCCATTTCGAATTTTAAGCCTTCAAAATAAGCGCTGAAAGCGGAGGGAGGTTAATAGCGATCGAGAATGCTTTTCCTTGCCAATTGATTTCCTCCGTCATAGTAGCCCCTGAAACGGGGTAATTACTTCCACCGAATTCGTCTTTGTCCGAATTAAATACCGTCTTCCAAACACCAGGAAGTGGAACTCCTATCCGATAACCATCTCTAGGTGCAGGAGTTAAGTTCAAGATCACAATGACTTGCTGCTTCGCTGTTTCTCCCTTTCGGATGTAAGAAATGACCGAATTGCCTTGGTCATTTGACTCAATCCACTCAAAACCATCGTGATCGAATTGCTTGCTGTAGAAAGCGGGTTCTGAGCGATATAGGTTATTTAATGCTTTAACGGTCTCCTGAATGCCTTTGTGGGAATGATGCTCCGTTAAATGCCAGTCGAGGCTTTGGGTATGGTTCCATTCTTCTCTTTGGCCAAATTCACCCCCCATAAACAATAAATGAGAGCCTGGATGAGTGAATTGTTCCGCTAATAACAAGCGTAGATTCGCGAATTTTTGCCAATCATCGCCCGGCATTTTATTCAATAAAGAACCTTTTCCGTAGACCACTTCGTCATGCGAAAGAGGTAGGCAGAAGTTCTCTGTAAAGGCATAAATAAGTGAGAAAGTCAGTTCATTCAGGTGGTGCTGACGATAAATGGGGTCTTTTTGGAAGAATCGAAGGGTATCATTCATCCAGCCCATCATCCATTTTTGGCCAAAACCTAAACCTCCCATAAACACCGGCTTCGTCACCCCAGGAAAACTGGTAGACTCCTCAGCAATCATCTGAATATGCGGGAATTCCGCATAAATATGGCTATTCAAGTCTTGTAAGAAGGAAATAACCTCGAGGTTATGATTACCTCCAAACTGGTTAGGCTCCCATTCGCCGTCATTTCTAGAATAATCTAAATAAAGCATCGAAGCCACCGCATCCACCCGTAAACCATCGACATGGTAGCGATCACACCAGAAAAAGGCGTTAGATAACAAGAAGGACCGAACCTCGTTCTTTCCATAATCGAAGATATAGGATTTCCAATCTGGGTGATAGCCTCTTTTAGGATCGGGGTGCTCATAGGCACTTCCGCCATCGAAGTTAAATAAACCGTGTGCATCTCCTGGGAAGTGGGAGGGAACCCAGTCTAAAATCACCCCGATTTCTGCCTGGTGAAAAGCTTCGACTAAGCGCATAAAGCCTTGTGGATCGCCAAAACGCGCCGTTGGGGCAAAATATCCAGTGATTTGGTAACCCCAAGATGGATCATAAGGGTATTCCATTACGGGCATGAATTCCACATGCGTGAAGCCCATTTCTTTGACGTAATTCACCAGCTTTACAGCTAAATCGTCGTAGCTTAAGTAATCATTTTCCAAGGTCTTCATCCAAGAGGCTAAATGTACCTCATAGATAGACATAGGTGCATTCAAGGCATTCTTAGCGCCTCTGATTTCCTGCCATTTCGTATCTTTCCACTCTTTATAAGTATTCCAAACAATACTGGCTGTCTTTGGCGGGGCTTCGCAATACAAGCCCATTGGGTCTAATTTCTCCAAATATTCCCCACCTTCCGTTTCAATCCCATATTTATAGGTTTCCCCTGTTCTAACACCTGGAATGAAGCCTTCCCAAATGCCGGAGGAGTCCCAACGCGGGAATAAAGGGTGAGAATGATGATCCCAGAAATTAAAATTTCCGGTTACAAAGACAGTTTTAGCATTAGGTGCCCAAACTGCAAAAAACGTTCCAACGACTCCCTCATGTTCAATTTCGAAGGCCCCTAATTTCTCATAAAGTCTTGTATGTTTGCCATTTAAGAAAAGGGCAATGTCGAAATCAGTAAGTCTAGAATAGGGTTGTACGTTCGCCATAAGGGGTTCTGCTTCAATGTTTAGGCTAAAATAGCGAAAATAAATTAGAAAATAATTAGTCTTTTTTTAGCTGGTAGTTTTGAATATAAA
>JBJOIV010000056.1:0-11242 GCA_046046955.1 Bacteroidota bacterium
CGCGGATATGGTTCCTTTACTCGGATTTTAGGTCGTTACGTCCGTGAACAAAAAATCCTGAGTTTAGAGCAAGCCGTTTATAAAATGACCGGCTTAACGGCTTCCCATTTAGGCTTAAAAGACCGTGGAATTATCGCTCCAGGCAAAATCGCAGACCTTGTTTTATTTAATCCTGACACGGTCATCGACCGAGCTACCATCAAAAATAGCCAAGCCATTTCGGAAGGAATCGAAGGAGTTTGGGTGAATGGAGAAAAAGTATTTTCAGAGAATATGGCTACTGGCAAACGCAGTGGCAGTTTAATTAAGCGTAACCATGAATAAAGCACTCGTATTAACGAATGGGATTTTAACACATTCAGATGCCAAAACTGCCCACGGACTCATCCGCGGAACAGAGCGATTTACCATAGTGGGTGTAGTGGATGATACCTCGACGGCGGGAAAAGACGCCGGTGAATTACTGGATGAAAAACATCGCCATATCCCCATTTATGCTACTTTGGCAGATGCGCTAGCAGCTGAGCAAGCCTCTTATTTAATCATCGGTATCGCCACCGTGGGAGGCGTTTTGCCGGATTCGATGATTGCCATTATTCAAGCAGCCATCCAAGCAGGATTATCCATCGTGAACGGATTGCATGATTATTTGCAAGATCGACCCGAGATAGCGGAACTAGCAGCAAAACATCAAGTCGATCTGATTGACGTTAGAAGGCCAAAAGCTAGAAAGGATTTACACTTTTGGACAGGAGACATTCTGCAACTAGCAACGCCTATCATCGCGGTGATGGGAATGGATTGTGCGATGGGTAAACGAACGACAGCCAGACTTATTCGTCAAGCTTGTCAAGCCCAAAACCTAAAAGCCGAGATGATTTATACAGGCCAAACCGGCTGGTTGCAAGGCGGAAAATATGGTTTCATTTTTGATTCTACCTTAAATGATTTCGTCTGCGGGGAACTGGAAAATGCGATTTTAACCTGTGCCCGCGAAGTGAATCCGGATTTCATCTTGTTAGAAGGTCAGGCCTCCTTGCGAAATCCGAGTGGCCCTTGCGGATTAGAATTCCTCATCTCAGGAAGAGCGAAATCAGTGATATTAGTCTTTGCTCCTAAACGTAAATACTTCGATAATGAGGAGCACTGGGGTGAAATTCCCTCCGTGGAATCCGAAATTGAAATCATTGAGAAACTAGGGTCGAAAGTCATTGCTTTGGCGATGAATACAGAACTTTGTACGGAGGAAGAGGCTTTCGCACTTCAGTCTCAATTCGAAAAATCAACAGGCTTACCCGTTCTATTGCCGATTCAAGAAGGGGTCGACAAAATCATTCCTGTTCTAAAAAGCCTGAAATGAAAATAGTTGCCGTTCGTTCTTACCTCCAGCACATGGCGCTCACGAAGCCTTACAGCATCGCGGGCTACACGTTTTCGGATGTGTCACTTGCTTTTTTAGAGGTGGAATTAGCGAATGGAATCGTCGGCTTAGGCACGGCAAGTCCAGCAGAGGAAGTGGTGGGAGAAACGGCTGAAATGAGCGCAGCTAATTTAGCATCAGAATTTGTCCAAAACCTCGTAGGACGCAACATCGAAGATTTCCAACAACTTATCCAGGAAGCCAGAACACATTTTGACCACTTACCCGGAACCCAAGCGGCGATCGATATTGCCTTGCACGATGCCTATGGCCTGTTTGTAGGGAAGTCTGTTTCGGAGATTTTAGGCAGAAAAATACAGGCCCTTCCCACCTCCGTCACGATCGGATTAATGTCCATACCAGAGGCCTTAGCCGAGGCGCGCGAATTTAAAAAACTAGGTTTCAACGTGTTGAAAGTCAAAACGGGTGAGAACGTGGAGGAGGATATCGAAAAGGTCATTCGATTACAAGAAATTGCCCCGGATTTGAAAATTAGAGTAGACCCGAACCAAGGGTATACCCTGCCCGATTTACAGCTCTTTCTCAAGAAGACGAAAGACATCGAACTCATCGAACAGCCGTTGCCCATCGGTTTAGAAAACCAACTAACACCTTTGAATTCAACCATTTTGATGGCAGACGAATCGATTACTGGCCCTGAAGCCGCATTACAATTCGCAGAAGAACCCAAACCCTTCCAGATTTACAACATCAAACTAATGAAATCTGGAGGTATTCAAGCCGCCACGGAAATAGCGAAAATTGCAGAAAAAGCGAAGATCGATTTGTTTTGGGGTTGCAATGACGAGAGTATTTTAAGCATTACTGCCGCACTACATGTGGCGTATGCGATGCCCAATACCCGGTATTTAGACCTGGATGGCAGCTTCGATCTAGCAGAGGACCTCGTGAGTGGCGGATTCAAATTAGTCAATGGGTACATGCACCTGATCGAAAAGCCAGGCTTCGGCGTAACAAAATTATGAGCAAACTTCAACCCAAAATCGACTTGCACTCCGCGACCTTTCTGGTCGTGAGCGTCATTATTGGGTCAGGAGTCTTTAAGAAAATTGCCCCGATGGCGGCGGAACTTGGCTCTCCCCTTTTAGTCGTGGGTTGCTGGGTCATCGCTGGTTTGATATCCTTAGCAGGCGCTTTGTCCACCGCTGAATTAGTCAGCTTGTATCCTAATTCAGGAGGAGAATATCATTATTTCCAAAAAATCTACGGCCGCTTCTTCGCCTTCCTTTACGGCTGGTCAAGTTTTGCGGTGATTAAGACGGCGGCTATTTCGGCTTTGGCCTACATCTTCGCCCAATCCTTCAACAGCCTGATTCCCCTGCCGGAATTAGCGGATAACTTAAGTATTAAACTACTCGCCTCCGCCTTAATTATCGTTTTGACTTACATCAATTACAGAGGAATCAAGGAAGCGGAGTTATTTAGTCGCCTATTGACTTATGCGATGTTGATTGGAATCGCAGGCTTAGTTATTTGGGGTGTTTTATCCCCTGTGGGTAAGATAGAACATTTTCAAGCACAGAAAACGCTGAGCGGCTGGACCTTGATTAAAGCCCTGATGGTGGCGAGCTTAGGAGCTTTCTGGGGTTATGAAGGCTGGAACAACATTGGGTTTATTGGGGAAGAAATTCAACAGCCTAAACGCAATTTACCTATTGCCCTATCGCTGGGTACCTTGATTGTTATTTTCTCTTATGTGTCTTTGAACCTGGTTTTTGTCTATGTTTTGCCTATCGATTTTTTCATTTCTTTGACTGATTCGCCAAACAAAATTGCCGCAGTCGAAGTAGCAAACGCGCTGGGTGGATCGGCCGGAATGATTTTAGTGGCCTTATTGATTTTAATGACCACGCTGAATGCCACCAATAGCACGATCTTGATGTCAGCCCGCATTTTGTATGCGATGGCGCGCGACCGGATGTTTTTCAAAGCTGCAGCCTCCGTACACCCCAGCTATGAAACACCTGATATGGCCCTGGTTATTCAAGGTGTTTGGGCGATTGCGCTCGTATTTTCTGGCTCTTTCGATCAATTAACAGACATGCTCGTGTTCGCCTCTTTCCTATTTTACGGAAGTTCTGCCTTGGGCGTGATTATTATGCGCTATCGAGAACCCGATTTACCTCGCGTTTACCGGGTTTGGGGCTATCCGTTTATCCCTTTAATCTTCGTCTTTTTTTGCGGTGCTTTGTTTATTTTAACCCTATTCAATCAACCTCGCGAAGCTTGCATCGGTTTAGGTTTGATTGCAAGCGGTATTCCTGTATATTTATTTTTGCCAAAAAAATCATCTGACTAAAATGAAAAAACTGCTCCTACTTTTCGTCCTTTTTAGCCTTAGCGCTTCCGCACAAATCGCGGACAAAATCAAATCCATGAAAGCCCATACCGGCTATTTCAACTTCTATACGGACGAGTCGAATGACAAAATCTACCTAGAAGTGAAAAAGCTAAACGAGGAATTCCTGTATGTGTATTCCTTAGCTCAAGGGGTAGGAAATAATGACTTAGGACTAGACAGAGGCCAATTAGGCAATGAGCAGGTCGTTTTCTTTGAGAAACAAGGAAACAAATTATTCTTAATCCAGCCTAATACCCAATACCGAGCGAATACCACCAATCCACTCGAGAAATTATCGGTGCAGCAAGCCTTCGCAAAATCGGTTTTATTCGGATTCAAAATTGAAGGCACATCAGATGGCGCTTATATTATCGACATCACAGATTTCTTGATGCAAGATGCGCATGGCGTTTTGAAGCGCTTAACGCAGGCAAAACAAGGGAGCTATAGTCTTGATAAGTCCAAAAGCTCACTAGCCTTAGAGCGCACAAAATCCTTCCCGCAGAACAGTGAATTCGAGGCTCGCTTGACCTTTGCTGGCAATGGAACAGGAGCCGAAATTCGTTCCGTGGCCCCTAACGCGGATTATGTAAGTGTTGTGGAACACCATTCCTTTATTCAATTACCAGACAATAACTACCAGCCACGCGTATTCGACCCGCGTTCCGGAGCAAATGCAATTTCCTTCCAAGACTATTCATCCCCTGTGAACGAAGTCGTGTTGAAGCAGTGGATTACGCGCCACCGTTTGGAGAAAAAAGATCCGAAAGCAGCGGTGAGCGAGGCGGTTAAACCGATCATTTATTATCTAGATAATGGCACCCCTGAACCTGTGCGTTCTGCTTTGATGGAGGGTGGTCGCTGGTGGAATCAGGCCTTCGAGGCCATTGGTTATAAGGATGCATTCCAGGTTAAATTATTACCAGAAGATGCCGATCCGATGGATGTTCGATACCACGTCATTCAGTGGGTGCACCGTTCTACGCGAGGTTGGAGCTATGGCGCTTCGATTACCGATCCGCGTACTGGGGAAATTATGAAAGGGCATGTGAGTTTAGGGAGTCTTCGGATTCGCCAAGATTTCATGATCGCGCAGGCTTTGATGAATGCGCCATTTGCGATCGATGGTTCTGCGAATGGTCCCATGATGGAGATGTCTTTGGCTCGCATCAGACAACTCGCCGCGCATGAAATCGGCCATACCTTGGGTTTTGCCCATAATTATGCGGCGAGTGCTCGAGAGAATACGAGTGTGATGGATTATCCACATCCACAAATCGATTTTAAGGGTGACCAGATGGATTTCAGCCACGCTTATGATACGAAAATAGGCGACTGGGATAAGGTGTCTGTAGATTATGCTTATGGCGACCACAAAACAACGGAAGAATTAAATCAGATTATTGATCAGGCCTATGCCAAAGGCCTTCGCTTCATCACCGACTCCGATGCACGTAACCCGGGTGGGGCGCATATTTATGCCCACCTTTGGGACAATGGAAAAACCATCGTAGATGAATTAGACCACATCTTAGCCGTTCGCCAAAAAGCCATCGCGAACTTTTCTATGAAAAACATTCGTCCAAACGAGACTTATTCGCACTTAGAAGACGTCTTCGTTCCTTTGTATTTCTTACACCGCTACCAAACAGAGGCAACGACTAAAATCATCGGAGGCTACGAATACAATTACGCGGTGAGAGGTGGCAAAGAACTCGTGCTAGAAAATGCATCGGTGGCCTTACAGCAAAAAGCCTTGAAATCGGTGGCAGCGACATTGGACGCTAGAACATTAGCCATTCCGAAGGATAAATTAGCTTTATTCCCACCACGCGCATTTAACAATGACCGCACAAGGGAATCTTTCAAAGGAAAAACAGGTATCACATTCGACCCGTTTGGTGCAGTAGAATCTGCTGCTGATTTCACCTTAGACTTTTTATTACACCCGGATCGTCTTTCTAGATTAGCGGGTAATAAAGCCGTGAACCCGCAACAACTAGGGGTTTCAGAGACCTTGAATACTTTGTTGCAGGCCACACTTTATACGTCTCACTCTGATGCCTATTTACAGGCGACTCAGGAGACGATTAACTTTAAGGTGGTTTCTTCTTTATTGAATGTATTAAATGCGCCATCCATTTCTCCTTTAGCAGCTGCGGAAGTCGCTTCCTCCGTGAAAGGCATTCGGGAAGTTTACAGCAAAAAGACCGGGTCTTTTGCTAGTTATTTAGTTCAGACAATTGATCAATTCAAGGCTAATCCATCGGATTGGAAACCGATGCAAACTCCGGTGATTCCGGATGGCGCGCCTATTGGGATGGATTGCTTTGAATAGCTTGTACTCGTTTGAACTTATTTGAACCTATTTGGCCAAAGCATGTATCAAGCGGTTAGACTAGCTTTGAATCATAGAAACGAAAACTATGAATTCAAAGCAATTTGTCTGCAAAAGCCCTTGGTATATTTTGTTAGCTGGGAAAGAAGGACGCGAGGTATTAATTCACGACGGAATGATCGAGGTGTACTCTTTGCGTCTGTTCCGATTTAAAAAACTCGTCCACACATTTCCCGTCAACGATGTGGTTCAGATACGAACGATTGAAAATCTAGTGCTGGCCGATACGTTCATCGCTCTAACGAAAAATCGCTTTTGTTCTTTGCGTCACCTTCGCCCGCGGGAGGCTTTTGGGATGAAGAGTTATTTAGCGATGATGCTCTAATTAGACCACTAAATAAATAGAAAGAATCAAAAAGGCTACTCCCAGCATTTGTAGATAGGTTAGCTTTTCATTATAGAGTAGATGGCCAAAAAATAAGGTCAAAACCAGTTGTGATTTGCCAATGAAAATGATTTGGGTGACCGTCGCAGACTGGTAGGAAATATGCAAAAAGACAGATCCTAAAATGATGCACAGGGCTAGTACTTGAATAGGGCGCTGGGGAATTCGACGCCAGCTTTGCTTTTGGAAAACTAACAATAAACCTACAAAAAGAGTAACGCTTACTTCGAGCAAAAACGTGAAGGGTAAGACGCCTAGCCAATGAATAGGGAATCTAAACAAGGAATAGGAAACTCCCCAGAAAAAAGAGGCTAAAACACTCCCACCTAAAGCCTTCCAAAAAGAGGAAATCGACGCAAATTGCCACTGACTTCTAAAGATAAAAAAGAGGCCCAAAAGCACACATAAAATCGCGACTGTCTGATTTACCCCCCAGGAATCCCCGAAAAATAACACAGCCGTTAACAAGCCAAATACATTGATCGATGAAATGGGAGCTACTAGTGAAACGGCTTCCGTTTTCAAGGTGCGAACGAAAAAAAACAACCCCAAGGCACTAAATAGGCAGAGACCAAAACTCAAACCGAGTTGCTCTGCCGAAAAATCAGGAAGAGCTCCTAGCCAAGGCTCGAAAATCGCCCACTGCAAATCGAGCAAATAACAGAGCCCAAAAAACGAGGTCGTGTAAAGCCCCCGCATAAAAATGACTTGTAAAAAAGGGGTATTTTGAATAGCCTTCTTCCAATACGCATTGCTGAATCCGAAGAAAATGGAACTTAAAACGATATATAGAAGACCTAGCATGTAGCTTCCACAAATGCGAGCTGACGATCAACCCAGGCCTTATCACAACTGTAAATATAGCGTAGATTCAGGTTACCTAGCAACTGTCTCGCCTGTCCGATATCACCTTTTTGGATACAATACCGCGCCTTCAACAAATACATTTTATTCAAATTATGCTTCTCAGGGAAGGAGAAATTAATGAGCAAATCGTCCACCACAAACGTCTCGATGTAATCAAAACCCAACAGCTCCTGATGATAGACCTCTAATAAACGGTAGAAAAAGACCAAAAAGGATAGCTTCTCGGTAAATTCTTGAAGCCCGAAATAAAAATTTTCACTCGTTTGACGTTCGCCATGTAAGATAAAATCCCAGGCCGCAATACGACCCCTTAGATTAGGATGCATGTGCTCCTTGAAGGCCTGCTTTGCGATGAGTAAATGTTTTTTAGCAGATTCGATTTCTTTATTTCCAAAAGCCAATTGACACAGCATGCTATTTTTAAACACCACCATGTCCTCCACTAAATCCTCCGAGGTAGCACGCAGCCACCTCCCATAATAGCCCTGAAGACATTCCTCCTCAACAAACAACTGCAATAAAATCCGCTGAGCAAGTTCATTTGTCCTCAGTAATTCCTCTATATAAGCAATGACACGCTCATTGTTTTGGCAACTTTGGACATAGATGGATTGAAAGGAAACGTACAAACGCCACGTGACGTCTTGATCTTTCGTGTCAAATTTTAATTCAAAAATCTGTGTCAATAAATCAAAATTTTCCACCTCCAAGCAGAGATCAATAATCGATTTAAATTGGTACACCTCATCCCAATTCTTCATTTGAAATTGTTGCGCAATTCCGAGGATAATGGCATCGTCTTTTCGCTTTTCTAATCGATTTAAAATCAACATCTCGTTAAAGAAATCCTTTTCGAATTGATTAACCGCTTGCTGAAAGGCGGCAAAATCGGCATAGCCTAAGCCTTTGCATAAGCTATCCAAGGTAAAGCGGGAGGCTTGTGTGGGTCCTTTTATAACGCCAAAAAGTCGTCGGATCGTATTATATGAAATGGAAATACGTGCTCTGGAGAGTAATTCGTCGCTTAGTTTTTGGCAGGAATAAGCATCCAAAATCTGCAAACCATACACTTCTTGTATAATTTTTATCAACCACTTTTTTTCGTGTGGGGTAAGAGGTATAGATGCTGGCATAAATTAGAACAATAACCGCTCAATATACGATTAAATTTAAAATAGGAACCTTTCAGGAATTCCTTTGTTCAAAAAACCAGCCTATATTTTGACATTTGGACTCATTTGGACTAATAAATCACTCAGCTTTTAAAGGGTTCCGAAACAGTTTGATTAAATCCTGCGCCTCCTTTCTATTAAAAGGCACAATCTGTTGATAAGGCCAAGGCTTCTCTTGGTCAAGATAAGGCTTTAAATAAGCAAAAGCTTTCCCTAGATTGGCCCCTGATGGACTTTGATACTGCCAAAGATCGACGTTTATTTTTTCAGCAAAACCGGCAATCAGGAAATAACCCGTCAGGTTCATCACGCAATAACCCAGGGATTTTGTCCGGGCGATTTCGAATGGCTGCGAACCGTCCGGTTTTATCTGAGATTCAATGCGCTTTTTAGTGACCTCCAATTGCTTTTTAGCTAGGTCATTTCTTCCTAAAAAAATCGCATAATTAATCACTTGTACATCATAATACGTACCGTGATTATTGTGTTCATCTGCCTCGTCTAACCCTATCGGACTTTCTAACAACCATGTTAAATAATCGCGAAACCAGTTTTTCAACCCATCGTGCTTATCAGAAGTCCAGGCTTTCGAAGCTCGTAATCGGGATGCTGCATCCGTTATTTTATATAATAGCCGCGTCTCGATAATTCCAATACCTCGACCTGTATTTATACCCGGAATTCCTTGTCCAAAATTCAGATGGGGCGTTTGGCGGGTTGCGGGATTGATAAACCAGGTAGCTAGTAATTGAGAAGCTAGGCGGGCATATTTTTCATCTTTCGTCTTTTCGAAGGCATCCGTTAATATGACTACATCATCCGTCATCCAATCCATCTCTTCTGAATCCGAAATCAAATCTATCTCCGGATTCCGAACGCCATCGCGACGAATGTAGGGCTTGCCGTCTTTTTTCGTCGTGTCCGGCCACCAATAAGGTCCTTGGCTCATGTAATCGTGCTTGTCTCCGCTAGGAGGAATTTGGACTTTATCCATCACGGAATATAGTTTCGCTTTAGCTAGGACCTCATCGGCCTTTTTGAAGAGATCTTCCTGCGCATAAATAGTTGAAAACCAGCAGCATGCTAGCAACAAAAAAATCTTATTCATCGTGATATTGTTTTCTTCGAAAGGTGAAATGTAAGAAATTCTAATCAATTCATTTTGTTCCTTTTTGCGAAAAGGGGAACAAACTTATTCGCGAACTTAAGGCAATAAAATGCAAAACGAATATTTTTGAAAATAACCAAAACAAACCCTCATGAAAAAACTACTCTATTTAGTGCTCGCATTGAGCGCAATTACCGTTAAGGCCCAATCCAAAAAAGAATGTGAAGAATTGCTAAAAGCTGAAAAGCACGTCGCAGAAAACATCAAAATGTATACCGGAGTCTGGGACAAGATCTTTAACCAGCGCGATATAGACCAGGTAAATGATAAAAATTTTGCAACCGATGTCGTATTGTTAGGTCAAAAAGAGAATATTAGATCCCAAGGAATTGAGGGATTTAAAAAGTCATTCAACTACTATTTAACGACCTTTTCGGACATCAAATTTACCTTTATCGATGTTTGGGGACATGGAGATAAATTAGTTAAACACTGGAATTTCAAAGGAACGCATACCGCTACAGGAAAGCCCATGAACTTATCTGGTGTTACCCTTGTCAAAATGAAAGACGGTAAAATCATCGAAGAGCAAGATTTCGATGATAATCTCTCCTATAATCAACAATTAGGTAACTACTTGGTAAAATAAACAAATAAGGCCCACCTGCGGTGGGCCTTATTTTATTTAAACTTGTTCTCCAAGGCGAGAACTTTTTTCGCCTTCGCGTAATATTGACTTTCCACCAGTATATAATCCGTATCGAAGGTACTAATACTAAAAAGCGGGATTTGATTATCTGCCAGCGTCTTAGACAAAGCCGCCAGAATTCCCGTCAAAGCAAAGTCCAAAGGCCCTTCCACCTTAAAGCCCTTCCAGTTCTCCGCTTTCTTAATTCCGGCTGGAGCGTAGCGTTGATCAACTACAATTGATAATTCATCACTCGTTTTCGAGATAGAATAAAAGGGGCCCTTAAAAGCCCAATCGGGCACTCTCGCGTCTGGAGCTAAACGGCAGACCGCATAAGAATCCGGCATAAGGGAAAGGGTGAGGTTACGCTTTTGGGCAAATGCGCTAAAACTAAGTAAAGCGAGAAATAAGACTTTTTTCATTTAATAGAATTTAGCTTGCTTCTCTATCTTCCGGTAAGGTGTTTTTAAGAAATCAAGAACGGTAGAATTGAATATATTTTTATAAAAAACGGGGGTGGAATGGCCTGAATTTGGCAAAATCCATACATAAGAACGCATGATCGCAGAGGCAATTTCTAAGGTATGATGCGGTAAAATCACATCATGATCGCCTCCAATCACCAAAGTAGGACACTCAATTTTCGCTAAATCAGCGTGTGTGATATGTGGCTGCTCCACTAACAACCGAGTTAATTTTAACATCCGATTACGTTCCACAGAAACCGGCGCTTTTTGTAAACTGTCTATCGCTTTATTGACAAATTCAACTACCCAAGGATCAGTGCTTTTAATCGGATCAGGAATTAAATTAGCGCCAGTGACAGCTAATTTCCGCACTTT
>JBJOIV010000057.1:0-11199 GCA_046046955.1 Bacteroidota bacterium
GCAGGAGTTAAATTACGGATGTGTTCGGGCATCGTAATTAAATATATCAAATGAGTGAAAAAATTCGCTTCGATTCGCTTCCATTGTCGGAAGGAATCCAAGAAGCAGTAAAAGAAATGGGCTTTGAATTTGCTTCTCCCATCCAATCAGAAGCAATTCCTTTCGTAATGGAAGGTCGTGATGTCATCGGTCAAGCGCAGACAGGTACTGGTAAAACAGCAGCCTTCGGTATTCCGATGATTGAGCATATTGTTCCTTTTGAGAAGTATGTTCAAGCAATCATCTTATGTCCTACGCGTGAATTAGCGGTTCAAGTTTCTGAGGAAATGAAGAAGTTGTCTAAATACACAAAAGGGGTTTGGGTGACGACGGTATATGGAGGAGATTCCATCGATCGTCAAATTAAGTCGTTGAAAGCAGGGGCAAACATTGTAGTAGGTACTCCAGGTCGTGTTATTGACTTAATCGAGCGTCGTGCATTGAAATTAAATCAAGCATCGATGATCGTTTTAGATGAGGCTGATGAGATGTTAGATATGGGATTCCGTGAGGATATTGAAAGCATTTTGGAAGAAATTCCAAATGAGCGTCAAACAGTCTTGTTCTCAGCAACTATGTCTAAGCCGATTATGGCCTTGACAAACCGTTATTTAACTAATCCTAAATTAGTTAAAGTGGTTAAGAATGAGATCACGAACGTGAACATCGAGCAATTATACTATGATGTGAAAGGTCGTGCGAAAATGGAAGTGACAACACGTTTGATCGACTTCTATTCCTTAAAATTGGTTTTGATTTTCTGTAACCAAAAGAAACGTGTAGACGAAGTAGTAGAAGAATTGATGTTGCGTGGTTATGCAGCGGAAGGTTTACACGGTGACTTACGTCAATCTCAACGTACGCAAGTAATGAATCGTTTCCGTGGTGGAAATGTGAGTTTCTTAGTGGCGACGGATGTGGCGGCTCGTGGTTTAGACGTAGACAATGTGGATGCTGTAATCAATTACGACATTCCATTAGATGAAGAATATTACGTACACCGTATCGGTCGTACAGGTCGTGCTGGCAAGTCTGGTAAGGCATTTACTTTAGTAGTAGGAGCTGAGCGCAATCGTTTGCGTGATATCATGAACTACACGAAAGTAAAGATTGATAAAGGGGTGATTCCTACTTTCTCTGACGTAGTGGGAGTGAAGAAAGGTATGTTTATTGATCGAGTGGGCGCTACGATCGCTGAAGGCGGTTTAGAGTTATTCGATGATGCATTACCTAATTTCCAACATGCTGGTTTCACTGTGGAGCAAGTTGTGGCTGCGTTAGTTAAGATGAACATGGGTGTCGTGAAAAATGAATTCGGTGATGAGAATCTCGAAGGTGATATGGAACGTAGCTCACGTAAATATGGTCGTGATGAACGCGGCGGTGGCGGTGGTCGTTTCGAAAGAGGCGGTGGCGGTGATCGTTGGGGTGGTGGAGACCGTGGCGGAGATCGCCGTGGTGCTGGCCGTTTCGAAAGAGGTGGTGAAAGAGGTGGAGACCGCGGTGGTCGTTTCGAAAGAGGCGGTGATCGTAATTCAGCTCCTCGTGGTCCTCGTATGGATCGCGAAGGAAAACCTTATCGTTCTGACGAAAACATGGTGCGTTTAGTCGTTAATATCGGATTCAACGAAAAAATATCTCCTTCTAACATTGTAGGAGCATTCGCTGGAGAATCAGGTATCCCTGGAAATGTATTAGGTCAAATTCAAATCGAAAACAAACACACGTTCGTGGATGTACCGAAAGAATATGCGAATGTAGTATTAGACAAAATGACGGGAGCTCAAATTAAGGGCAAAAGAGTAAATGTCGATATTGCGAAAGCAGACAAATAATCAAAAGGGGCTCAATTTGAGCCCCTTTTTTGTTACATTTTGCGAAGATAAAAATTCTGTTTCGGACAAATGGGTTTGAAAAACACCAAACCTACATCATACAAGTCTACCGTTTGGATGACCGAAGTATGTGCCTTAAGTGAATTCCAGAAGGTCTCGTTTCTATAGGGTTTCTGAATCAGGATGACATCATTTATAGCTATCTGTGCTGGATCAAATTCGGATAACTTTTCGATAACTGATCCGTCGGAATAACGCTTTTGCAATTCCTCAACCAATTGTTCATAAGTGAATTGACCATGGAGGAATGGATTCAAAAGTTCGCAATACAAGGCATAGATGGAGGGTGAATGTAATCCATGTGCTGTTTGTGCCTTGAAATAGAATTGAAGCCGATTCATTAATTCAGATGGTAGGCAGGAATAAGCTCAAAAGGAGGGATGTCCACTTTAAAAGTGGCCTGATTTTCTAAATTCAGGAATACATAATGTCCACTCATTTTTCCAATGGAGGATATCAAAGGACAACCGGAGGTATAGGTAAATGAATTACCGGGTTCAATGATCGGTTGCTGTCCCACCACACCTAAACCATTCACCGTTTCTTTAGATCCAATACCATCTACAATTTCCCAAAAACGACTCACAAGCTGTCCTGGTTGGTTACTCAAATTTTTGATTGTAATTTGGTAGGAGAAAAAGTGTTTGTAAGGAGGGTTTAATTCCATTTCTGGTAGATGTGTGGTATCTACTGAAATTAAATATCCATTTGAAAAAGCTTCTGTCATCCTATAAAGGTCTAATGAGTAATCTGAAAGTAAAATTAGCTGATTCTTTGAATAATGATTGGAAAAAGGTGTTGAATTCATCTTTGACTTCCTCTTATATCTCTGAGTTATGTTCATTTCTAACGCTAGAATATGGCCAAAAGGATATTTTTCCTCCCATTCATCAAGTCTTCTCCGCTTTTTATCATTGTTCTTTTCAGCAAACCAAGGTTGTAATTATAGGCCAGGATCCCTACCATGGAAAGGGACAAGCACAAGGTTTATCGTTTTCTGTTCCCGCAAACTTCCCTTTGCCGCCCTCGCTAAAAAATATTTACAAGGAATTATACGCGGATCTGAAAGTGATTCGCTATTCGGGTGATTTAAGTTCTTGGGCAGATCAAGGCGTTTTGCTGTTGAATAGCGTTTTAACCGTGCGTGCTGCTGAACCGGGTTCACATGCCAAGCGAGGATGGGAACAATTTACCGAAGAAGTGATTAGTCAGCTAAGTCAACAGAAAGAATCCGTGGTCTTTGTTCTGTGGGGTGCGTATGCACAAAAGCTAGCTAAACACATTGATGCTAAAAAGCATTTCATCATTCAAGCCGCACATCCATCTCCCTTATCTGCGAATCGAGGCGGATTCTTTGGTACTAAACCATTTTCCAAAATCAATGAATATCTGGTAAATAGTGGGCAGTTGGAGATTGATTGGTCTCTTTAAAGCACAAAGCAAAAAGGACAAAGAACAAAGTTGGAATCGCCTCCGGCGATGAATTCAGGAAATGTTTTTTGTGACTAAGTCCGCAGGACGACTAAGCCGCAGGCGACTAAGACGAAGTCGACTAAATCGCGAAGCGATGACTAGCGACTAGCGACTAGTGACTATCGACTCTCTTCAGCTGACTCGGAAAATACACAAACTGATTCGCGAATTCCTTTTGGAAAAAACCAGAAACAATTCCTTCAATGAATTCTGGATGTGATTCCTCGAAGGTGGGAAGCCAGCACTGCAGGGAATAACCAACAGAATCCGGTTCTTGATGTGAGGTGATCTCAAACAAGAAGATTTGATCAACAAAGGCCTGTTTTTCGATTTCAGGCATAATGACTGTCTTCAAGGCTCGGATGGCCGATTCGTGAATCGTGGGCTCAAAAAATAAGGATAAATTGTATTGGATCATTTTAGGGCGTTATAAAGGATTTCTGCCGTGTGTAGACCTTCTTGTTCGATACCATCCTTGATTTGATGACGGCAAGAGGTTCCGTTGCTGGCAATGAGACTCTTAATGGGTTTGTTTAATAAACGGGGGAACAAAACGAGGTTAGCGATTTGCTGCGATAATTTATAGTGCTTCTTTTCATAGCCAAAAGATCCCGCCATTCCGCAACATCCCGTAGGTAAAAGCTCTACTTCATATTGAGAAGGAATACTTAATGCGATGCGTGTGGCTGTTAAACCGGCGATGGATTTTTGATGACAATGTCCATGTAACAGAATCTTCTGTTGTTTGCCATGGAAGTCATCTATGCTAATTTTACCTGCTTTAAATTCACGGGCGATAAATTCATCTATGAGTAGGCAATTAGGTTTTAAGGCCTCAGCCTGTACACGCTTATCCGCATCGACTAAGGCAGGGATTTCATCTCTAAAGGTTAATAAGGCACTCGGTTCGATCCCGATTAGAGGTTGATCAGGAGATATGATTGCTTGCAATTTTTCTACATTGGAATTTGCCAAAGCCTTGGCTTCGACGAGCATTCCTTTGGAAATATAACTACGACCAGAGATGATATCCGTCGGAATCTCCACTCCATAGCCCAAGCGATTCAATAATTTGATTGTTTTTTGGCCTAAAGGAACCTCATTGTGATTTGTGAATTCATCAGCAAATAGATAAACAAGGCCGTTCTTTAATCCCTGCTGAGGATTTTTCTTCGCATAACGCTTGAACCAGGTTTCCAAACTAGTGAATTGAACAGCAGGCAGACTACGCTCTATGGCAAATCCCATGGCTACTTTAATCACAGAAGCAGTCAAGGGGAATTCGACTAGAAAATTATACAGTGGTGCTATATAACTAGCATAGCGTTGTAGAGTAGGGAAGTTGCCAATCAGTTGAGTGCGCAAGGGAACTCCCGATTTCAAATAAGACTGCTGCAGCGTTTCTGCCTTTAGCTTACCCATGTCCACACCGGATGGGCATTCTGTTTGGCAGCCTTTACAAGACAAACATAAATCTAATATCTCGTGTAAATCAGGATTCGAGAAGGTTTCTTCAGCCGGAGAACTTAACAACTGTCGAAGCATATTGGCCCTAGCTCTCGTGGAATCTTTTTCCTGCAAGGTGGCCATGTAACTCGGACACATCGTCCCTCCGCTTAAAGCTGTTTTCTTGCAATCCCCTGACCCAGAGCATTTTTCGGCTAGCCCAAGTGGATTTCGCAAAACGCCATAATCAAAGAAATAGCTAGGTTCTGTCGCTTTTTGATCAGTAAAACGGAAAGCCGTATCCATCGCTGGACTGTCCGTTATTTTACCTGGATTAAAGACCTGATGAGGGTCAAAAACATGCTTAATCTCTTTAAACAAGGCATAAATTTCTTTTCCCATTAATTCGGGAATAAATTCACCACGTAAACGACCGTCTCCATGTTCGCCACTTAAAGATCCTTTGTATTTCTTAAGTATTTCGACTGTTTCAGCCAAAATGCTCCTAAATAATTTGATTCCTTCCGGACTTTTCAAATTGATAAATGGCTCAATATGCAATTCTCCCGCTCCAGCATGTGCGTAGTAGGCAGCTTTAGTTTCATGACGAGCTAGTAATTCCTGTATTTCTGCCACGTATGCGGGTAAATCTGTGGGATCTACAGCACAATCCTCAATTAAATTGACAGGTTGCGTATCACCTTCTAGGTTACGAATTAAGCCTAATCCGGCCTTTCTGATGTCCCAACCTTTGGCAATATCATTGCCCCATAAAATAGGGTAGGCGTATCCTTGATTCGCATGATTCAGATCCTGAATTAAACTAGATACGTTTTTATCGAGTTCTTCTCTGGAATCAGCCCGCATTTCCACCATTAAGATGGCTGCCGGTTTTCCTTCGATAAAACCGCGATCTTTCTCAAAATTAGGATGACCCTCCGTAAATGACAAAATGTAATCATCCACTAATTCTGAAGCCAATATGGGATGTTTTAGGGCGGTGATATTCGCCTGTAAAGACTCTTGCAAAGTATGGCAATGAATGCAAATCAGTGCTACCTCCGGCTGAGGGATATCTAATAAATTCAGCTTCATCGAATGAACTACGGCCAAAGTTCCTTCCGAGCCCGCGATTAACTTAGATAAATTAAACGGCTCACCCTCAGGAGAGAAGGGTTGCATGTCTAATAATGCATCCAACGCATAGCCCGTATTTCTACGTTTTATCGATTTCTTAGGAAAGCGATCTTTTATTAAAGTTTGGATTTCGGGATTGTTCAACATTCGGTGAATTTCCCGATAGATTTTGCCTTCTAAATTCTGAAGGGTGGTCTTGTGGTAAAATTCCTCCCGAGTTAATGGGTGCGTGTGAATCTCCGTTCCATCAGATAAAAAAGCACGTGTTTCTAAAATATGGTCCCGCACATTTCCCCATACAATACTATGTAATCCACAACTATTATTGCCTAGCATTCCGCCTAAAAGTGCACGATTAGCTGTAGATGTTTCAGGACCAAAAAACAAATCTGCGGTAGCTAAATGCTTATTTAAATCATCTCGAACGATGCCAGGTTCTATCCAAACGCTTTTCTCTTTCTTATTAAGCGAAATGACTTTCCCCAAGGCTGACGAAATTTCCATCACAATTCCATCTCCCACGACTTGTCCTGCCAAGGAAGTGCCTGCTCCTCTAGGAATTAAACCGGTTTTTGCTTGTATGGCGAATTGAATGAGACGTTTAATATCTTTCGAAGAGGCTGGAATAGCCACTGCGGCAGGTTTTACTTGATAAACCGAGGCATCGGTCGCATAGATACGCTTCGCAATTCTTGCTGATTGACTCTCGTCAAAAAACAATTGACCCTCAAAATGGTCTTTCAATAAACGTACCTCGTAATTACTCCAGCTCATAATTCCTAAATGGAAAGTGAATTTACGAAATCCAATCTTACCTTCATATTGCCATTCAAAGTTTATAAGCTCTGTTCATAAAAGTTCACCGAATTCTTGTGATTAATTTTCTAAATTTGAATTCTATCCGAATCCTATGAAGTTTTTAATTCAAGTTTACGAGAGTTTGATTTTTGCCTACCAGGCATTGCGCTCGAATATCATGCGCACGACTTTGTCCCTTTTAGGGGTGAGTGTGGGGATTTTTGCTATTGTCGCTGTGTTTACGGCTGTTGATTCCCTCAATAAGAACATTCGTTCAGAGATTGATTCTTTCGCGGGTTCAGGCGTATTATACGTGGGTAAATGGCCTTGGTTGATGCAGAATAACTACCCTTGGTGGAAGTATTTGAATCGCCCAGAGATGAAATATACCGAATTTCAGTTCTTGAAAGATAACTTAAAATCAGCTAAAGCGATTGCTATCATTGACAATGGTCGTTCTGCCTCTGCCACTAGAGGAAGCTCAAGTATGGACGTGAATATGACTGGGGCGAGCTATGATTATAATCAAATTACGAGTGTGCCTATTCAATTAGGTCGTTATTTCTTGCCTATTGAATCAGAAAATGCCTTAAATGTGGTGATTATTGGTTCCAAAGTCTCAGAAAATCTTCAGGCCATCGTAGGTGATCAAATCAAATTAAATGGTATCAAGTTTCAAGTAATTGGGATTATTGAGAAGAAAGGAAACGATATGTTGGGTTTTGGAGGAACACCGGATGAAAAGGTATTTATTCCATATTCTACCTTCTCGGCTGTATTTCAAAAAGATAAACCTGCACCAGATATAGCTATTAAAGCGATGGATGATGATATCGGTCAAGAAGAATTAGAGGGAGAGGTAACCGGATTAATGCGTTCATTACGATCCATCAAACCTAAACAAGAGGCTAATTTTGCTGTGAATCGGTTAGACGGATTAAATCAGTTCTTTGATGGCATTTTCGCCGCATTAAACATTGCAGGTGCCTTGATAGCGGGATTCTCACTTTTAGTAGGTGGTTTTGGAATCGCGAATATTATGTTCGTTTCAGTAAAGGAAAGAACGAACATTATTGGAATTCAGAAATCCTTAGGGGCTAAGAATTATTTCATCTTATTTCAATTCTTATTCGAGGCGGTGTTCTTGAGTTTGATTGGAGGTTTAGTCGGAATTGGTTTAGTCGTCTTATTAACCCTCATTCCTCAGGATGCCTTGCCATTAGTTCTTTCCATGAAGAACATCGTGACAGGTTTATTTATCTCAAGCTTTATCGGAATTCTTTCTGGGATCATTCCAGCTTGGGTAGCGGCAAAGATGGATCCAGTAATCGCAATTAGATCGAAGTAAAGCACCGACTACCGATTACCGACTGCTGTCTACTGACTACTAAAAAGCCTCCCCTAAACTAATAGGAGAGGCTTTTAATTTTAACCCTGTAAAATTACAGAGATAAAGTATCTAAAACGGAGTTCATGTTACGTACTGCGTCAGCTGACTTGTTGAATGCAGCTTGCTCATCAGCAGTTAACTTATAGTCAACGATTTTCTCCCAACCATTTTTGCCTAAAACGACAGGAACGCCTAAACAGATATCTTTTTGGCCATATTCTCCATCAAGAGATACGCAACATGCCATAATTTTCTTCTCATCGCGTACGATTGCTTCTACTAAAGCAGCTCCTGCAGCACCTGGTGCATACCATGCGGAAGTTCCTAATAAGCCTGTAAGTGTTGCTCCACCTACCATCGTATCAGCTACTACTTTATCTAAAGTAGAATCATCTAGGAATTGAGAAACTGGAACGCCGTTATACGTAGCTAAACGCTTTAAAGGGATCATCGTTGTATCACCGTGACCACCGATAACTGTTCCTGAAATATCATTAATGGATACATCCATCGCTTTTGCTAAATAGCACTTGAAACGAGCAGAGTCTAAGGTTCCACCCATACCAATGATACGGTGCTTGTCTAAACCAGCTACTGACTTCGCTAAATACGTCATTGTGTCCATCGGGTTAGAGATGATCACGATAATCGGGTTCTTCGAATACTTTAAAATGTTTTCTACTACACTTTTTACAATTCCCGCATTTACTCCAATTAACTCTTCACGAGTCATACCTGGCTTGCGAGGAAGTCCTGAAGTAATCACAACGACATCAGAGTTTGCAGTCTTCGTGTAATCATTAGTCGAACCGATTAACGTTGTATCAAAACCTAACAAACTAGCTGTTTGATACATATCTAATGTTTTACCTTCTGCAATACCTTCCTTGATATCTAATAAAACTAATTCATCTGCCAATTCTTTTCTGGCAATGTTGTCAGCACAAGTTGCTCCTACAGCACCTGCTCCTACTACTGTGATTTTCATTGTTATAATTTTGGGTTCAACTGATTCAAAAAACGATACAAAAATACGACAAATCCTTAAATGATTTTACTATATTTAAGCATTAATCAAAATTATTATGTCGCAATCAAGCACCTGGGTGAAGCGTATCGTGGATTCCCGCTTTTTTAAGGAAGCGATGGAAAAAAGTGAAGTGCTTTTTTCTCAAAACAAATTAGGGCTTCTGACCCTGTTGAAGGGAGTTTTGAAGAAAGTGCAGGAGACGGCTGCCAGCAGTAATTTAACGGTAGTTAAGTTATTAAATCGTTACATTGTGCTTTTTAGTGAATTAATTAAAGGCTATGTCCAAGGAACGTATACTAAATTACCTCTGGTGACGTTAGTTAAAATAACGGCAGCATTACTCTATTTTGTGATGCCTTTTGACTTCATTCCAGACTTTTTGCCGTTAGTGGGTTTTGCGGATGATTTAGCTATTGTTGTTTGGGTAGGGAAGGCGATAAAAGATGAGCTGGATGAGTTTGAAAAACATCTTTAAATACACGAATAATTAACCTTTTTTAAATATATTTACGAAAATTTAGACAAAACAGATATGATGACTGCAAGCATATTATTATTTTTAAATAGCCTAGGTGGTGGCGAAATGTTATTAATTGGCCTTTTGATTTTATTATTCTTTGGTGGTAAAAAACTACCTGAATTAATGAAGGGGCTAGGCAAAGGTATTCGCGAGTTTCAAAATGCGAAGAATGATGTAAAAGATCAGATCAATAAAGAGTTAGACGATACGAAAGAATAAGTCTCACTTATCCCTTATAGCTGCATAGTTGGAGAAATTCAACTATGCTTTTGTGTTTTATACAGATTCCCTTTTTAATGAGTTTTACGAGTCAACCTTATGCGAATATTAGGGAGAAATTGGTAGCGGGTGAGCTTTCAGTTTCTACCATAGTCGCACAACATTTAGCCCAAATTCAAGCCTATAATCATTCTTTGAATGCTTTTTTAGAGGTGTATGAGGAGGAAGCGATCCTTAAAGCAGTCCAAGTTGATGAAAAAATCAAAGCAGGAACTGCTGGGAAATTAGCGGGCTTAGTGGTAGGTATTAAAGACTTACTTTGTTATGAAGGGCATCATTCGTATGCCGGAAGTAAAATTCTAGATACGTTTAAATCGACTTTTTCAGCAACGGCAGTTCAGCGTTTACTAGACGAAGATGCGATTATTATTGGTCGCCAAAACTGTGATGAGTTTGGGATGGGCAGTACCAACGAGAACTCTGCCTATGAACCTGTATTGAATTTCGCGAATCAGGCCTATGTGGCTGGTGGAAGTTCTGGTGGTTCTGCAGTGGCTGTTCAAGCGGGAATGTGCCAGGTTTCGTTAGGAACCGATACAGGCGGATCCATCCGTATGCCAGCTGCTTTTTGTGGTGTGGTTGGTTTAAAACCTACCTATGGATTAGTGTCTCGCTGGGGTTTAATTGCCTACGCGTCTTCCTTTGATACCATTGGGCCTATTTCGAACCATGTATCAGATGCGCGTTTAGTGCTTGATGTGATAAAAGGGGACGATGGTCAGGATAGTACATTGAGTTCCATAATTCCTGTTGTTCAGAAAGACAAGAAGCGCGTTGCCTATATCAAAGAAGTTGTGGAACATCCGAGTCTTCAACCAGAGATTAAAGAAGCATTTCAGTGTAAAATAGCTTCTTTACAAGCACTGGGATATGTCGTGGAAGGGGTTGACTTTCCTTATATCGACCAGTTGTTGCCTACTTACTATGTGTTAACGACAGCAGAATCGAGCTCTAATTTATCTCGTTTTGACGGAGTGAAATTTGGTCATCGTACGGAGAAGGCAGGCGATTTAATGCAGTTGTACAAGCGTACGCGTCATGAGGGTTTTGGTGAAGAAGTCCAAAGAAGGATCATGTTAGGCACTTTTGTGTTAAGCGCTGATTATTATGATGCGTATTACACGAAGGCTCAAAAGGTTCGTAGACTCATTCAGGATAAAACCTTAGCCATTTTGGGTACTTATGACTTTAT
>JBJOIV010000058.1:0-11191 GCA_046046955.1 Bacteroidota bacterium
CACTTCCACATCAAGGCAAATAAGATCAAAGTCGTAGGTAAAAAAGAGATCATCTCTGGACCCTTTCACTTTGAGTTGAATGATATTCCCTTGCCCATCGGCTTACCTTTTGGCTTTTTCCCTTATTCCCAGCCAAAAGAGGCTGGCAAGTCAGGGATTATTATGCCCACCTATGGCGAGGAACCGAATGGACGGGGTTTTTACCTGCGTGAAGGCGGTTATTATTGGGCGGCTAGCGAAAACATAGGCATCCGCTTTACCGGCCAAATCTACTCCAAAGGTGGCTGGGGTCTAGGGGCAAACTCCCAATACAACAAGCGTTATCGCTACACGGGTAGCTTTAATTTAGCCTTCAATCGCAACAGCAATGGGGATGAGTTTGACCCGACGAAAAGAACCGATTTCGCCCTGCAATGGTCGCATGCGCCACGTAGTGTCGGAAACTCTAGCTTCTCAGCCTCTGTGAATATCGCCTCGAACTCCTACAACCAATTCAATTCCTTCAATACGCAGCAGTACCTGTCGAATACGATTGGATCATCCGTGCAGTATTCCAAGAATTTTGGCCAAAGCATTCGCACGAGCATCAACCTACGTATTAACCAGAACACGAGTACACGTGTTTTTGATGCGGGAACGGATTTTAACTTTGGCCTAAACCAAATACAACCCTTCAAAAAGAAGAACTCCATAGGCGATCGTTTCATAGACCAATTCCGTATCGGTTTGGACTTTTCAGGGGGCATCTCGATGACAAACCAAGTAGGTGACCCGTATACGCGTTACGAATTTGATGTGTATCCGCGCGCCTCTAATTCGCTCAGAGGAACCATTCAACGGCCTTTTATTCCGACCGGCGTGGACGATGTTCCGCCAGGCGTGATTCCGGTGGATGCGAGTACCTTACCGATCTTATGGGAAAAGGCGCAGACAAAATTCAATTATAGCATTCCGCTCGCCCTGCCTAACCTGAAGATAACGAAGCACATCAATTTGACTCCTGGGGTGTCTTGGTCAGGAAATATGTACACGCGTTCCTACAAGTATAGCTACGTTCCAGCAGATTCTACCGTGCGCATCGATACCGTGGGTGGCTTGCCAAAATTCAGCTCACAGGTTGCTTTTTCGGCCAGCATGAATACACGCTTGTTCGGAACTTTGCGCTTTAAAAAGGGCCGTCTAGAGGCAATTAGACACACCTTAGTCCCTTCCGTAGGACTAAGCTATACACCCGATATTTCCGATCCGTCTTACGGATTTTTCCAAGATGTCAGAATCAATAACCGGAAATTTATTAATTCTGAAGGGAAAGAGCAGATCGGGGATATTCGCCGGATTAGTACGTTTGACCCGAGAACGATGAGTTATGGGGGTGCGACTGGGGCGATTTCTTTTGGGTTCCAAAACACCTTAGAGGCTAAACTCAAAACGAAATCAGATACAGCCAGCGTGTTGACGGAGAAAGTCCGCATTTTAGACAACTTCGGGTTAAACGGAAGTTATAATTTACTGGCAAAAGAATATGCCCTTTCTAATATTGGGTTTAACCTTGCATCCCGCGTGAAGGAGTTCGATATTAACTTAGGTGGAAGTTTTGACCCCTATTTGTATGTAGAGGACCCTTTGTTTTTTGATATCGGCCGCAGAACTCCGGACTACATGTTCAGCTCTGGTGCTGGATTAGCTCGTTTACAAGGATTCAACTTCTCTATAGGCCGTCGATTCTCTGCCGGCAAACCTAAGCCGAAAGAGAATAAGAACGCCAGCGAGGCGCAAATGAATCAAATTAACCGAAACCTAGACGACTATGTCGACTGGAATGTGCCTTGGAACTTCTCCTTTTCATACCAATACAGTATGAATAAGACAGGCTTAGCCTCACCCCAAAACATCAGTGGCCTTAGCTTCCAAGGCGACTTAAGTCTTTCCGAAAAATGGAAATTCTCGGTAACGTCTGGTTTTGACTTCAAGTACAAAGGCTTGACCTATACGAACATGTCCGTGCACCGCGATCTACATTGCTGGGAGATGAACTTCAACTGGACGCCTATCGCGAGTCCATTCTATGGCCGTGCGAGTAATTATTCCTTTGATCTTCGCGTGAAATCTACGCTGCTACAGGATTTAAAATTATCCCGTAGACGTAGCTTTTATGACAAAGGAGGATTCTAATTTAGCTTGGATTTAAAGGCCTTTAAGAACTTATCCATTTTAGGTTTGATGACGATTTGGCAATAAGGCTCCGTCCCGTTCTCATTAAAATAGTTCTGGTGGTAATCTTCCGCCACGTAAAACTCCGAAGCTGGGGTAATTTCCGTCACAATCGGATTCGGAAAAACATGTGAGTCATTTAACTTTTTCTTCCAAGCCTCCGCCTCATTTTGCTGCTCCGCTGTATGGAAAAATACGGCACTACGGTACTGAGTCCCGGTATCTGCCCCTTGTCTATTCAAAGTCGTGGGATCATGTGTTTGCCAAAAAATCTCCAACAAAGTCGCCACATTCACCTCAGCCGGATCATAACTTAACTGACAAACCTCGGCATGCCCTGTAAGTCCAGAACAAACTTCGCGGTAGGTTGGATTCTTAATCTTCCCTCCCATATAGCCTGAAGTAACCGTTTTCACCCCTTTCACGCGCTGAAACACTGCCTCCACACACCAAAAACACCCTGCCCCAAACGTAATTTTCTCTAATTTCTGATCCATTTTAGTTGTCTGTTTAGTTTTTTCTGCCGCGCTACCGCAGGAAAAATGAAAAGCGCTCGTGATGATGCTCAACACTATTACCGTAATTTTCGAGATCTTTTTCATCATATTTTATTTTTTAGCACTAATTTCGCTTCCCAAATTACCTAATTTTCGTTCAAACTTGAAACAAACCTGGAAAACCGCCTTTGCAGATCGAAGCTTTACCCTCTCCTTCCTAGGAGCCTTAGCTGTATTCTCTATTTTCCCCTTCAAGGCAGATGATTATTTTCAATGGATCCAACTTCGAGATGGCATCCAGTGGAACGATCCTATACTAAACGCACTTCCGGCCCTAAATGTTTCCTACCCGATTTTTGGGATCATCTACCTCTCGGTTATTTACCTCTTATATCGCCTTTTACAGGACCCGAAACGGTTCGTCTGGTTTGCTTGGGCCTTCAATGTAGAAACCCTATTCCGTTTTATTTGTATTTACTTAGTTGCGCTGGATCCTCCGGCTCGATTAGTAGATTTGCATGATCCTCTGGCGGAGATATTCATTTATGGGGAGAACATGGCCATCACGAAAGACCTCTTCTTTTCTGGTCATACGGCCACGATGGTTTTTGTTTGTTACTTTCTGCCTACGACTAGAGAAAGGCGAATTGCGATTGGACTTAGCCTCCTCCTAGTGAGCTTACTCTTAGTTCAGCACGTGCATTATAGCTTAGACGTAGTGGCTGCTCCGCTCTTTACATTAGCGGCTATCTGGATTGTAAAAAGAATCAGGGTTATTTAGACGATTTCTTGTCTAGGGTCTCAAACACCGAGTTGTTCGATTTGTACTCTGGAATAATCTCCTTGATTTTCGCCACAATCGAATTATTGTTTCCACTCGATAACAGGTGATTCAAATCATTCGTAGCTACTTCCATGTACGCATAAGAAGGCGTATTTACCTCCGCAATCAAGATCTTAGGATGGTGTGTAGGCAAGGTATTTTCGTCGTTGTTTAACAACTCTTCGTACAACTTTTCACCCGGACGTAATCCTGTATACCGAATTTCGATATCCTTATCTACACGTAAACCACTCAAGGTAATCATCTTCTTCGCAAGGTCAATGATCTTCACAGACTCTCCCATATCGAAGACAAACACTTCACCACCTTGACCCATCGTCGCCGCTTCTAAAACAAGTTCGCAAGCTTCCGGAATCGTCATGAAATAACGGGTAATTTCAGGATGCGTCACCGTTACTGGACCACCACGCTCAATTTGCTTCTTGAACAATGGAATCACAGACCCATTGGAACCTAACACATTACCAAATCGAGTCGCAATAAACTTCGTCTTCACCCCTTCGATTTGGTTCATCGACTGAGTATACATTTCCGCTAAGCGCTTTGTCGCACCCATCACGTTCGTCGGATTTACGGCTTTATCCGTAGATACCATCACAAATTTTTCCACCCCAACCTCGGAGGCTAATTCCGCCAAAATACGGGTACCAATCACATTCGTTTTGATCGCCTCGTACGGATTATTTTCCATTAATGGCACGTGCTTATAAGCAGCCGCATGGAAAACGATATCAGGGCGGTGGTTCTTAAAAATCTTGCTAATACGTCTGGTATCCGACACATCTGCCACATTCACGATGAGTTGAACGTTCGTCGGAACTTTACCAGCTAATTCATATTCTAAATCATATAAAGCCGATTCTGCTTGATCGACTAAAACTAACTTCGCAGGAAAATAAGCAATTAATTGACGAACAATCTCACTTCCGATAGATCCTGCTGCACCCGTCACTAAAATGATTTTGCCTGAAATCTCCTCGCCGATGCGCTTGTTATTCATTTGGATTACTTCGCGACCCAATAAGTCCTCAATTTTCACATTGTGAATTTGATTCATTGCGAACTCGCCTTCTACCCATTTATCTACTGGAGGTAGGGCCTTCACGACCACGCCTCTGTCTAAGAAAATATCTGAAATTTTGCGCTTCGACTTCGCAGACATGTTATTAATAGCCATAATAACCTCCATGCCGTCATTCGAACCCACGAACTTATCTAATACCTCCGGCAAGCTGTATACTTTAATACCCTCAATGGTTTTGCCTATTTTAGACTCATTGTCATCGATAAAACCGAGTATTTTATAGTTCGTACTGCGGTCTGTTTGGAACACATTCTTCGTCAACATTCCCGTGTAACCAGCCCCATAGATCAATACGCCGATGGTAGGCTTAAACTGATTCACAAAGGATTCGTAAAAGCTCTTCACAAAGAAGCGCAAAATCACCATCCAAAACAGACAGATGAAGAAGTCAATGATTAAAATAGACGCAGATAGATTGAATACGTGCTCAAAACCCAAGGTGTTTCTGATAACTCCAGAAACCGCAACGGCTCCCAATGAACCTGTGAAAACCGCCTTCAAGATCAGAATGGCGTCCTCAATACTCGTATGTCGAATGATTCCAGCATAGGACTGGAAATACAAAAAAGCTAATAAACGTAAGCCCAGGACAAAAATAAGCTGAGAAAAGAAAATATTGAAATCAATTTCCATCACCTGGAAATTCATTCGCAATAGGGTCGCAATGGAAAAGGAGAATACAACGATAAGTGAGTCAAATACCAAGACTAACCACCTTGAAAGAAAGCGATTAGAGTATTTCCGAATGAAGGAAGACTTCGTCATGATAAGATTCTTCTAAAACACAGAATAGAATTCACCACAAAAATACCGATTTTAATCCGATTCTACCCCTAAATTTATCAAACGGCAAATTTTGTAGACGAATGGTCTAAGCCTTTCCGAAGCCTGGAGCCGTTAAATCGACGATTGCATCCGACTTCATCACCATAACGCGCTCTTTTGCGATATTCGTCATGTACCCAATAGCGGTCACGTCAGCGATCTTTTCTACTTTGGGGAAATCCTCCTGAGACACCGTGAACAACAATTCATAATCCTCTCCGCCATTTAATGCAGCAGTCAAAGGACTCAAACTAAATTCCGTCGCAGCTAAATACGTCTCGTCATCAATCGGAATATTCTTCTCAAAAATTCGCGCCCCTAAACCAGATGCGTTGCAAAGGTGAATGATCTCAGAAGCCAATCCGTCTGAACAATCAATCATCGAGGTAGGCACCACCCCTAATTCGCGTAATTCGTGTATAATATCAAAGCGTGCCATCGGTTTTAACTGACGTAACACCACATAGCTCTTGCCCTCTAACTCCGGTTGCATGTCTGGGTTCGCCAAAAAGACCTGCTTTTCTCTTTCTAACGAATGCAAACCCATTAACGCTGCACCTAAATCACCTGAAACACAAAGCACATCGTTCGGCTTTGCGGTTCCGCGCTTCACTAATTTCTCGTCCTCTACCACACCCGTGGCAGTCATGGATAAAATCAAACCTTGTGGGCTAGAAGTGGTATCACCACCCACGACATCCACTTTGTATTCTTCACAAGCTAACCGAATGCCTTCGTACAGCGCATCCACAGATTCCACTGAGAAACGATTTGACAATCCTAATCCAATGATTATTTGGGTCGGAATCGCGTTCATCGCTGCGATATCGGAAAGAACGACAGAAACAGCTTTAAAACCTAAATGTTGCAAAGGCGTATAGGCTAAATCGAAATGAACGCCTTCGATTAAAAGCTCTGTGGTGGCCACTACTTTATTTCCTTTCGGATCTAAAACGGCCGTATCATCGCCTATTCCCAGTTCCGTCCAGGCTTGCTTCTCTGTCAATTGAGACGCGATATGATTAATTAAACCAAACTCACCAATCTCACCAATTTCTGTTCTCTTTTCCATATAACACAAAAAGCCGCCACAAGGACGGCTTTTATTTTTAATAATCTACTTAATTAACTAAAGCTAACTTAACAATAGCGCTGCTCGCTTTTACGTAAGCAGTTGATTGTTGTAAGCTTAATCCAGTCGCCGTAGGCGTGGATAAAATAGAGTAAATGATGGTGCCGCCGGTTCCCGTAGGAGCCCCTTCAGCACTCGTCAATCCACTTAAAGTAAGGCTATTTCCATCCGTCGCAACGGTGTAGGTGCCTGTAAATATTTTTCCATCAAACTCCGTTAATGTGACGGAACCTGCTGTTGATAGATCTAATTTGAATTGAGAATAACCTTGAACGACATTCGAAGTACTTGATTTATCGTATTTAGTTACTCCATCCCATTGAACGGAGCTAGCCGTCCACACTTTCTTGACTAAGGTAGCCACACTCACCGTAGGAGTAGGAGGCGTAGGAGTCGGAGTGGGTGCTGGATCCCCTCCACTACATGCCATCACAGAGATAGCGAATAATAAGACAAAGAATTGTTTCATAGGAAATTATATTGCGATGTAAAATTAAAAATCTTTCTGAAAAAAATGGTCTTTGACCCTTTTTATTTAGCTTCGTGTAAAATATGAAGACCTATACACGCGGACAGTTAGCCCTACGAAATGGGCAGGATAAGCCTGAGATTTGGGTGGCCTTTCAAGGGCTCATTTATGATATGACGCATTCCAAATTGTGGAAAAATGGCAAACATTATGAGCATTGGGCAGGCCAAGATTTAACGCCGGAGCTAGCCGATGCTCCTCATAGTGAAAAAGTATTTGAGAAATTTACGCCCATTGGGGTCCTAGAATAGCATGATTTTAATCGTTGAGAGTGGTTCGACTAAAACAGCCTGGAGATTAATAAAAGATCCTTCGGCACCTTTTGAGAGTTTCACTAGTTTGGGGATCAATCCCTATTACCAAACAGCGGAAGAAATCAAGGCCGCACAGGCGACTGTCCTCGCAGGCTTTTCTGAACTTCCCATTTCTGCTGTTTATTATTATGGCACAGGGGTTACCGGCGATGTACAATGCGAAATAATTGCGGCTGCCTTTCGACCGTTTTTCCCACCAACTTGTTCGTTAGAAATTCAAAATGACCTCATCGCCGCGGCTCGCTCCTTGTGTGGAAAAACAGCTGGCATCGCCTGTATTTTAGGGACTGGGTCTAATTCAGGATATTGGGATGGCACACGCATTTCAGAGCAGATACCCCCACTCGGATTTTGGTTAGGAGATGAGGGAAGCGGCGGTCATTTAGGCAAAAGCTTAGTTTTAAGTTATCTGCATGATCAAATGCCGGCGGATTTGAGGGCGGTTTTTGAGAAGCGGTTTGGGGTATTAGATCGCCTGACTATTTTAGATAAGGCTTACAAACAAGCTTTTCCGAATCGCTGGTTTGCCAGCTTTTCGAAGTTCCTGTTTGACCACCGCCGAGATGCCTTTTGTTATAGCTTGATCGAGCAGTCTTTTGAAGCCTATATTCGACTTTATTTAAAACGCTATACGGTGGATACCCCCTTTCATTTCACGGGCTCCGTGGCCTTTTATTACTCGGATATTTTGAAACAAGTGATGAAAAAAAATGGTTTAACTATTGGACATATTAGCGAGGGACCTATGGCGGGGCTTTGCCTGTATCACAAGGGGGAATTTTGGCCATAAATTCGTAAATTGCCGTATCAAACTAAATGCCTGAGAAAAAATACACCCTATGACTTCACACATTAAATCCATAGGCACAAAGCAAAAAGCACTTCAAATCAACTTAGACCGCAGTATTTACGGCTCCTTCGCGGAGATCGGGGCGGGTCAGGATGTAGCTGCTAATTTCTTTAAAGCGGGCGGTGCCTCAGGTACTATCGCAAAAACGATTTCAGCCTACGATATGGCTTTTTCTGATGCCATTTATGGTGAAGAGGCCTCCGGAAAATATGTTTGCGAGCCGCGTTTAATGAAGATGTTAAATCGCGAATTCAAGTTATTGAATGTTCGCTTAACAGAATCCGCTTCCGAAAAGCGGTTCTTCGCCTTCGCAGACACCGTTTCTGCCTTAAATTTCCAAAAAACCAATGACGCCCACGGCTGGATCGGCCTTCGTTTTCAATTAACTCCTAATGGGGGTTTTAACGATGTCGTGATTCACGTCAACATGTTAGATAATGACAACATCTTACAACAGCAGGCATTAGGTGTCATCGGTGTTAATTTATTGTTCGGTTGCTACCACTACCACGAGGACCCAGAGAAGTTGTTATTGTCCTTACTCGATGATTTATCGAAGGACCGCATCGAAATCGATATGATCCGTTTCGAAGGTCCGGATTTCAAAGAGGTGGACAATCGCTTGATGTCTCTTTATTTAGTGAAGCACGGGTATACGCAAGCGGCGGTTTTTGGTCCAGACGGCAAGGTGATGCAGCCTTATGATGCTTTGGCAAAGAAACACATCGTAGCTGTTCGTGGTCGTTTCCGTCCAGTAACGAATATCTTCTCTGATATGTTAAAGAAGGGTGTGGCACAGTTTGAGCAAGAACCAGATGTGGATGATGATAAAATTTGTGTGCTTTCTGAGTTAACGCTGAAGAGTTTAGAAAACGAGACGCACAAAATCGATGAGAAGGATTTCCTAGATCGCGTAGATATTCTATGTTCTTTAGGCCAAACCGTGTTAATCTCTAATTTTCACGAATACTTCAAATTAGTCGACTTTTTAAGCCAGTTCTCTAAGCTAAAGATGGCGCTGGTGATGGGTATGCCTAACTTAGAATATATTTTTGAGGAGAAGCATTATGCAGATGTGCCGGGAGGAATTATGAGTGCTTTTGGCTGTTTATTTGGCCAAAAAATCAAACTCTACCTCTACCCCACCGTTTCGACTACGGGCGAAATCGTTCAACTAAAGAATTTCGAACCAGAAGCGCATTTAAAAGGCCTATTCCAATACTTATTGGATAACGAGAAGTTAGCTGAGATTAAAAACTACGATGAAAAGCTCATGAATATCCGTACAGATCAGGTTCTTGAACTAATTCAAAGCGGTACAGATGAGTGGGCGCAATATGTACCAAAATCTGTCGCCAAATTAATCAAAGAACACTCGCTCTTCGGATATAAAGCCTAACAAAAAAGCCCTGATCTCTCAGGGCTTTTTTTTATTTCATTAGATCGATAAACTGATCAAATAAGTACCGAGAATCATGTGGTCCCGGACTAGCTTCTGGGTGATGTTGCACCGAGAAGGCCTTGCGACCTTTCACGCGTAAACCTTCCACCGTTTGATCGTTCAAGTTAATGTGTGTCAATTCCGCTTTATCTGATGATTTTAATTCATCCAGCTGAACCGCGAAACCATGGTTTTGGGAAGTAATCTCAGACAAACCAGTCACTAAATTCTTCACCGGGTGATTTAATCCACGGTGACCATTGTGCATTTTGTAGGTACTTAAACCCACCACTTGCGCTAGGATTTGGTGACCTAAACAAATGCCGAAAACGGGTTTATCGCTATTTAAAAACTGCGTTACAGTTTCAATCGCATAGGACATTACTGCTGGATCACCCGGGCCATTCGAAACGAAATAGCCATCTGGATTCCAAGCGGCGATTTCCGCAAAAGAAGTCTTCGCTGGAAATACTTTCAAATAACATCCGCGCTCTGCGATGTTAGATAAAATGCTTCTTTTCACGCCTAAGTCTAATACAGCTACTTTACGTTCTGCTTTCTCCTCCCCTAAGAAATAGGCTTCTTGCGTACATACTTGAGAAGATAATTCTAAACCCTCCATCGATGGAATTTTATCCAAAGCCGCCTTTAATTCCGCCTCATCAAAAATCTCCGAAGAGATCAAGCAGTTCATCACCCCTTTCGTACGGATGTGGCGAACTAATGCACGTGTATCAATACCAGAAATACCTACGATACCGGCGTTAGCTAAATAATCTTGCAAGGATCCGTCCGCTGTTTCACGTGAGTGAACACTAGCAAACTCGTTACAAACCATACCGGCGATTTGTACCTTATTCGATTCCGCCTCTTTTTCTTGCATCACACCGTAGTTTCCAATGTGTGCCGTTGTATTAATAATCACTTGACCCGCGTAGGACGGATCCGTATAAATTTCTTGATAACCCGTCATACCGGTGTTAAAACAGATCTCACCGCCGTGAGTACCTATTTTCCCTAGTGCTTTCCCGTGGAAGATAGTTCCATCTTGTAATAATAAAACCGCTGGTGTGGACTCGGTAAATCTCATAAAATGCTGTTATAAAATAGGGGTCTAAACTTCATTACCTAAAAAAAGGGCTTCAACGGAAAGTTGAAGCCCTTTAAAAAAATAGAAAGAGAAAGATTAAGCGTCTTCTCCTTTTTCTTCTGTGGACTCCTCAGTTGCTGGTGCCTCTGGAGCAGCTTCTTCAGCTACTTCTGGTGCAGCCTCTTCAGCTACAACCTCAGCTGCTGGAGCTTCTTCAACAACTTCTGCAGATGGTGCTTCAGCAGCCGCTACTGGAGCCGCAGCTTCAGTTGCTTTTGCAGCGCCACCACGACGGCTACGACGAGTTTTACCCGCTTTCTCCGCTGATGCAGCTAACATTGTTTCGTTGAAGTCAACTAATTCAATGAAGCAGA
>JBJOIV010000059.1:0-10970 GCA_046046955.1 Bacteroidota bacterium
GTATAACTAATATTCATCACGTGCTCGCGATTGTATTTATGCAAATAGCGGCGCAGCTGCTGATTAATCCGATAAAGGGTCTTCTTCTTTGAGATTAGCGCCATTATTCGGTGTAGTCTAGAGATTTACCGAAGGTTTCCTTCAGTTGTAGAACAGAGTAGATGGCCAAAGCAAAGCACAATACACCCACATAAGCCGCCGATTGAATCAAGCCTACGGATGGAATTAAGAACTTAAATAATAAGGAAATGGGGATTAATGCACCCCTCACGAAATTAGGCACCGTCGTCGTCACTGTCATTCGTACATTCGTTCCAAACTGCTCGGAAGAGTATGTCAAGAACACCGCCCAATAGCCTCCAAAGAAGCCTAATAAAGTAATCATCACATACGCATGCGTCGTGGTGATGTTAGACATACCAAATAGGTAATAGACGCAAATTCCAACAGCGATAAATAAATAAGTCAAAACGGCTTTCCCTCGGCTCTTCAACCACTGACTCAAGGCTCCCGCAGCAAAATCTCCTGTAGCAAGTCCGATATAGCAGAACATAATCGCATTACCCCCACTAATCTTTCCTTCAATTCCTACCAGTTGTGATATTTCAGGCGCAGAGAAAACCAAAATTCCGATAATGTACCAGATGGGTAGACCCATCAATATGCAGTATAAATACTTTTTAAAAGTGGCAGCACTAGAAAAGAGTTGCAGAAAATTCCCCTTCTTCACAGACGAATCCATCTCCGAATACATCGACGATTCGAACGTTCCTAAACGCAAAAGCAATAAGGCTAATCCCATGCCTCCGCCAATAAAATAACACGATCTCCACCACTCTGGATCAGGGCTTAAACCTGCAATAATCGGCGCAAACACCGCTCCAGCGGCTCCTACTCCGGCAATAATCAAGGTCCCGATACCACGTTTAGACGGCGGTAAGGTTTCATTTACGAGCGTAATACCTGCCCCCAATTCACCTGCAAGGCCAATACCCGCGATAAAACGTAAAATCGCATAGGTATTCAAATCAGTCACTAAACCATTGAGGGCATTCGCAGCCGAATACAAGAGAATCGAACCGAATAAAACAGATTTACGGCCTTTCTTATCCCCGTAGATTCCCCACAAAATTCCACCTAAAAGCATCCCTCCCATCTGAACGTTCATCAAGTTCAAGCCTTGATTCAGTAAATCATCGCCTTTCAATCCCAAACTCATCAAGCTGGGATTACGCACGACAGAAAATAAGATAAGGTCATACACATCCACGAAGTAGCCAAGAGCGGCGACGGCGATGAGCATTTTGGCTTTGGCAGAAATTGTTTCGTTTTCCATACTAGCGAGAAAGCATATCAGACCGGTGAGAGTCTAATTTTAAAAAGATAAAAAGTAATATCGTGAACGACCACAAAGACGATCCACCGTAGGAGAAAAACGGCAATGGAATCCCCATGATAGGCATTAAGCCGATTGTCATCCCTATATTAACTAAAAAGTGAAAAAACAGAATTCCTACTAATCCGAATCCATAAGCTCTCGCAAAACGGGAGCGCTGCAAGTCCGCTAAATACATCAGGCGCCATAAAAAGCCTAAAAAGAAAATGATCATCAGCATCACGCCCAAAAAGCCATGCTCCTCACCGATCGTACAGAAAACCATATCCGTACTTTGTTCCGGTACGAAATCAAATTTTGTTTGAGTTCCGCCTAAAAATCCCTTTCCCCAGAAACCACCCGAACCAATCGCAATCTTTGATTGAGTCACTTGGTAGCCTAAACCTCGAGGATCAAAGCCAGGGTCAATCAAGACACGAATCCGGTTTCTTTGGTGCTCTTGTAACACATTATTCACCACCCAATCCACTAATAGCGCTAAAGTCATAATCACCGCAATGGCACCCGAAAGGCGCAAATAGGTCTTAGGGTCGCGCTGTAAATAAATGGGCATAAAAAGTACAAAAAGCCCGGCTAGAAGAACTAAAACTAACAAAATTATCCAAGCCTTAACGAGTAAAGCCGACACGAACAGCACAATTCCTCCAATGAATAAGGCAGGATAAGTTCCAGGCAAGCCCTCTCGGTACAATAAAATCAAAAAGGAGGCGAAAACCAGGGCTGAACCCGTCTCGTTTGATCCAATAATCAACAACATCGGAATCCCAATAATAAGGGCCGCCTTCCATTGAAAGGAGAATTTATTCAAGTTGACTAAGGGGTCATTTAGGTATTTGGCGAGTAAGAGGGCCGTCGCCGTTTTGGCAAATTCAGCCGGCTGAATCGTCACACCGCCGAACTTAAACCAGGAATGAGAACCATTGATGGTCACTCCTAAAAAGGGAACAGCAAGCAGTAGAAGCAATAAACCGAGGTAGATGAAGAGGGCAAACGACTCGAAAAAACGAAAATCAATCACTAAAATGCACACGATCAACACGAAACTAGTCCCGATCCAAACCAATTGTTTTCCCGCATTGGAATCGTAAAAAGCCGGATCCGAAAAGCTCAATGGCGCATCCGGACTGTAAACCGCCGAATAGATATTCATCCAGCCTAAACAGACAAACAGGACATAGAACCCCACCGTGATCCAGTCAATGCGCCCCTGAATGTGATTCGAATCTGTCATTTTTTCGTAGAATCAATGGCTACCTTTTTACGTGTCACGCTGTACACGTTAGGCAGGTAATTCATATTCATAAATTTCGTCTCCACCGCCTTGCGATCCACCTTCCGCTTCAAGTATTTTTCAACGACTAAAGACGCAATCGGAGCCGCAGCAGACCCCCCAAAACCTGCATTCTCTACGAAAACGGCGATGGCGATTTTCGGATTATCACGTGGTGCAAAAGCAATAAAAATGGAATGATCTTTCCCTTTTTGGTTTTGGGAAGTACCCGTTTTCCCTACCATCTTGATATCCGGAATGCGTCCATCCGCCTCTACCGTTCCGTGTGTTACCGCATCTTCCATGCCATCAATCACGACATTGAAATATTTCGCCTCCACACCCACTTTTACCGGCGTTTTATAGAAGGGGTCAATACTTTTCTTTAATCCAATTCCTTTCACCACATGTGGCGGAATGTACCATCCTCTATTCGCGATAATCGCAGCGAGATTAGCCATTTTTAGGGGACTAACGACAATTTCTCCCTCCCCAATACTAATCGAATAAATATTCGAAAACTTCCACATTTTCTCCCCCTTGTAAACCGAATTATAATAGTCCACATTCGGCAAAATTCCCTTCTTCTCATTCCCTAAATCCACCCCTAATTTGCGCCCAAAACCAAAATTCGCCACTAAATCCGCCCAGCGTTGCAAACCTTGCGCAGATCGCTCATAGGTATCGCCCGTCGTTTTATCGTAGACCATTTTCCTAAACGCATGGTAAAAATAGGGATTACAAGACACCCGAATGGCTCCTCTTAAATCCACAGGACCATGTCCATGGCATTTTACGGGTGCTCCCGCATGAGAGAAAACCGTGCCCGGACCGATAAAACCAAGCTGTTGTCCTACTAAAGCCTGCACTAATTTAAAGGTAGATCCCGGGCGATAATAAGCAGATGGAGGCCGATTTAACAAAGGCTTCATCGGATCTAAGGCTAATTGCTGATAATACTTGGAGAAATTATTCCCAGTAAGTAAGCTCGCATCATAGGAGGGCGCAGAAACCATAGCTAAAATTTCCCCCGTAGAAGGTTCAATCGCCACTAAACTCCCCACTTTGTGCTGCATCAAGCTATCCGCGTATTCCTGAATTGTTAGGTCGATGGACGTGTATAAGTTATTTCCAGAGACTGGGTTGATGTTTAAAGAGCCATTTTTATAATCGCCCTTTTCCACCCCATTGCTATTCACCATTCGGTATTTTACTCCGCGCTGACCACGTAAAGTCTCTTCATAAAAGGATTCAATTCCGGAAATACCTACATAGTCTCCTTGGCGGTAATAATCGTCTTTCTGATCCGTCAGCGCAGTCGGACTAATCTCAGCTACATAACCCAGGGCATTCGAAAAGGAACGAGATTGATACGTTCTAAAGGCATTGGTCTCAAAAAAGAAGCCCGGAAAATCCACCATCGCATCTTGCACACTCGCAAAATCTTCCTTCGATAAATGCTTCAAAAACAAACTCGGTTTCACCCGCGAATAGGCTCTTGCGCGCTGGGTGGTTTTGATAAAGTATTCCCGCGTGATACGGAACACGCGACAAAATTGATTCGTATCCTTCACCACTGCTTTTCGAGGGATGATGTAGAGGTCGTATACGGGCGTATTGTAGACGATTAATTTGCCAAACCGATCGTACACCTCCCCCCTAAAAGGGATCTGAATAATCTTGCGAATCGCGTTATTATCCGCTGCTTTCTCATAGGTATCATCGATCACCTGCAGGAAAAATAGCTTACCAATGAACAAGAGACCGATGAGGCCGAAAAACAAGAAGATCAGGTTTCGCCGTTGAGTAAACAAGTGGATTGAATTTTAATGACAAAAATACAGAATATTCTGCGCTTCTGCGAACCCTATTTGGGAAGACTTTTAATTAAGGCGATCAAGGCAAATGCGATCGATCCAAGGGAGAAAATGAGCGTAAACCAGGGCTTATCCGTAAAAAAATAGGCATCTAAATAGCGGCCAGCGAAAACGCCTGCCACGATGGTGACGAGCATCTGAAAAGCGGCCCCTAAGAATTTTTGGTAGGAATTCATATTCGCCTAAAATTATCCAATTTTCGGGAAGATAAATTGTAAATTTGAAAATTGTTCCGTCGAATCCTATGTACAGGCGTCTTGTCTTCTTATTTCTAGCCCTCAGTACTTGGTCTTGTTCTCAATTCAGCAACAAGCCCCTGGCCGTTGCTTTTCACAACGTGAATGCGAAGTACAATGCGATTTGGCAGGCCTCTAGATTAGAAAAAGAATTAGAGCGCAAACTATTCGCGGAACGCAAGGAAAGCTATAATGCTACCTTACCCATCCGAATTCCACTGGATTCCAGCTTTAAACAAGGCAACGAGAAGAACATTAAAGAATTAATCCGCAAGGCGTCTTTAGTGATCGATCGCCATCAAAATTCCCGTTACATTATCGATGCCTACTTACTAATCGGTAAGGGCCGCATTTACCAATACGACCTAAAGAATGCCATAGACACGTATAAATACGTTAACTCGCTTGAAATTAGACCAGAGGCATTACTCGCACTCTATGAAATTTATTTACAACAACAAGAGTTTACAGCCGCAGAAAAGATCGAAGAATTCTTAAGCGAGAACCCCTTGAACTCAAATGAGAAAAAGCAATTCTTGTTGCTAAAAGCCTATTCCTACCAGCTAGTAAATGAACCCCTAAAAGCCCTCTCATTGCTCCAAGAAGCCTCCAAATACCTGAAGAAGGGCGAAGAAAAAGCGCGCATCTCTTTCATCATGGGCCAATTATTCGCGGACAATAACCAGCCGAATTTAGCGGTAGAAAGCTTTAAGACGACGCTAAAAACAAAGCCTAGCTATGATTTAAACTTGCAATCAAGCCTGGCCATTCATCAAATTGAAGGCAATGTGGATGCCTTGCAGAAAATGCTGAAAGACCCGAAAAACGAGGACAATAAATCGGCCATCTATGTCAAAATAGGCCAGTATTATTACGCTAAAAAAGACTACAAAAAGGCCAAAGAAAATTGGGAGAAAGGCGGCGAAAATAATCCCAACAAAGGAGAACTCTATTTTCAATTAGGCGGTCTTTTCGCGAAACAATTAAAGGCCTATGATCTAGCAGCAAACTATTACGACAGTGCAGCTACCTACCTCGCCAACAATCATCCCGATTACGCGAAAGCACAAAAACTGAAAAAATCTTGGGCTAGCTATACTTCGTTTTCGAAACAAATAGCCTTACAAGACTCCTTATTGCATTTAGCCACTTTATCTCCACAGGCATTACACGAGCTCTTTTTAAAGCAGCAAAAAGATACGGTGAAGAAATCGGTAAGCACTCCAGCTGCTGCCCCTATTTTTACGAGACGCCCATTCAGCGCAGACCAACAAAACTTCTACTTCAATAACGAACAAGCACGGATTCAGGGTAGTATTGAATTTAGCAATCGATGGGGAAATCGGACCTTGGAGGATTTTTGGAATAGAAAGAATAAAAATGCAAGCCTAAGCATTTCCACCACGGTTACTACGGTGACAGAAAAAACGAATCTTCCTCAAACGACTGTAACAGGAGCGGCAGAAGAAACTTGGCTGAAAGCGATTCCATTTAGTGCGATCGCCGCGAATAAGGCGACCAAGTTAAAGGAGGAATCTTTGTTCAAACTAGGAAAATTAGCGCGTTTAGAATTAGGCGAAAATGCCCTAGCTACTAGCACATTGCAACAATTGTTGACAGAATTCCCAAGCACGGCTTTTGAAGCAGAGGCACTTTACGTTCTTTATTTAAGCCAAGAAGGGGTCGCAAAAATAAATTCCCGAAAAACACTTTTCGAACGCTATCCTAGCTCCTATTTCAAGACAATGATCCTTAAATTAGAGAATGGGGCGCTAACCGAGAACAAAGAAATTCAGGCACAAAAGAAATACGAAGAGGCTTATGAACGTTTTAAAGCAAAAGAGTTTGCGATGGCGTTCGAGGCTTGCCTAGCGATTCAACAAAATACGCCTGGTAGTAAATTGGAAGATAAAATCGTATTTTTAATGGCGCTTTGTAAAGCGGGTTTACAAGAAAGTGTAGAATGCAAACGCCTGTTAGGTGAATTTGTCCAATCTTTCTCCACAAGCCCACTCGTTGCAGAGGCTAAAGAAATGCTAAAGCTGATTAACAAATGATAGAACCCATAAAGGAATCTAAATTGAATAAAATTACCTTAGCCTACAAAATCTTTGGAGGCACAATCTTATTTGCCATTCTTTTCATTGCATCGGTAAATTATAATTTCCTTTGGCTGTTTGGTGGAATGCCTAGCCTGCAAGAATTAGAGAATCCGAAAAGCCAAGAGGCGTCCTTGTTGATTTCAGAAGACGGAGAAGAGATTGGAAAATACTTCCGAGAGAACCGTAATCCGGTGGAGTTCGAGGAGCTGTCACCCATTTTGATTAACACCCTGATGGCGACAGAGGATGCCCGTTTCATTAGTCACTCCGGTATCGATGTGCGTTCTATGGCACGTGTTTTATTCTCTTTTGGCACCTCGGGCGGCGGCAGTACCATTTCCCAGCAATTAGCCAAGAATCTATTCCATACCCGTTCACTCGAATATGGCGAGGATGATCCTATTTACATGGGATTATTAATGAAAGTGGGTGGGCTAAAAACGGCCATCGCGAAAATTAAAGAGTGGATTTTGGCCATCAAATTAGAACGCCGATACACGAAACAAGAAATCTTGGCGATGTATTTGAATGAGGTGAGCTTCGGAAATAATGCCTATGGAATTCAAGTCGCCTGCCGTACCTATTTCCAAAAAAACGTGCAGACCGTTACCTACCCAGAGGCAGCCACCTTGATCGGCTTATTGCAAAATCCGTCCCTGTATGATCCACGCATCAGACCGGAAAGGACTCTAGCGCGTCGGAATACTGTTTTAGGCCAACTAGCGAAATACGAATACCTAACAGAGGAAGATGCGGAAAAGATGAAGGCAGACCCCTTGAACCTTCACTATAAAGTAGAAAACCAAAACACCGGCGCTGCCCCCTACTTACGCGAATCCATCCGAAAAGAAATTCTAGGTATCCTTTCTGAGATCAATAAAGACCGTCCGGAAGACCAACAATTGAACTTGTATACCAGCGGTTTACGCATCCACACGACGATCGACTCGCGTATGCAAAAATATGCGCAGGACGCGGTACAAGAGCACATGAAAGCGCAACAAATTGCTTTCAATCAGCACTGGGCGGGACGCAATCCTTGGGTTAATGAAAAAATGCAAGAGCTGAAAGGCTTTATTTCATCTGCTATGAAACGCACACAGCGCTACCGTGACTTGATGGAGGCGTATAATAATGATGAGATGCGGGTTTGGGAGGAATTAAAACGTCCTGTAAAAATGACCGTTTTCTCTTACCATGGCGATATCGATACTACCTTAAGCCCACTCGATTCGATGCGGTATTACAAACGGATTTTAAACGTGGGAATGATGTCGATGGATCCAACCAATGGCCACGTGAAAGCTTGGATCGGTGGCATTAATTACAAGTATTTCAAGTATGATCATATTGCCCAAAGTAAGCGCCAACCTGGCTCTACCTTTAAGCCGTTCGTCTATGGAGCAGCCATCGAAAATGAGATCGCTACCCCATGTGATAAATACGTAGATGAGCCCGTGACTTTTGGGACAGAGGATGGACTAACGAATGACACTTGGACGCCCCAAAACTCCGATGGCAAATACAGTTACGAGAATTTAACGCTAAGACGCGCCATGGGACGCTCCATAAATACAATTTCAGCGAAACTAATGAAAGCTTTAGGCGCCAGCAAAATTGCCGATTTTGCTCACAAAGCGGGTATTACAAGCTCGCTTTACGAAGGACCTTCCCTTTGCCTGGGCACGTCCGAAGTCTCCGTCTACGAACAAGTTTCCGCTTACAGTACTTTCGCAAATGGCGGTGAAAAAATCGACCCGATCATCATTCTAAAAATCACTGATAAAAATGGTGTCGTTTTACGTGAATTCTCTCCTACAGCTAAGGCAGTCATGAAGCCCGAAACGGCCTACTTAATGACCTTTATGTTACAAGGCGCGGTTCGTGAACCTGGCGGAACGGCTGAGGGTTTAAATCGAAGCTCGATTGCTGCTGGAAACGAAATTGGAGCAAAAACAGGTACTACCTCTAACTTCTCCGACGGTTGGTTTATGGGGGTCACCCAAAAACTGGTTACCGGTATTTGGGTAGGTGGCGATGACCGCAGTATTCACTTTAGAAACATTCAATTAGGTCAAGGGGCGAAAATGGCCATGCCTGCCTTCACTAAATTCATGGAGAAAGTCTACTCGGATCGATCATTAGCCCTCGATGGATACCAAAAAATGCCTTTCATTAAACCCGAAAATTTAGCCTTCGACTTTAGTTGCGTCGGAGGAATTGGAGGGGATTCCACCTTAACTTCTTCCACCGCTACCGCCTTGCCTGAATGAGACTAATTGCCTTTGCCTTTATAGCCATACTAACCTTCGCTTGTAGTTCTAAAAAATCAGGAGAAGAACTGGCGAAAGAGAACTGTAGCTCTTGCCACAAGTTCCCAGACCCAAGTCTGTTAGACAAAAAGACCTGGAATGATAAAGTCCTGATGGACATGTCCTACCGGTTAGGCCTGCGCAACAAGTTTGAGTTAGCTGCCAGTTTACCTGAAGAGCAATACCATGCGTTAATTTCTGCAAATGCCTTTCCAGATAGCCCAGCGATGAGTGTCGAAAATTGGCAAGCGATCGTGGATTATTATGTAACGAATGCCCCAGAGAATCCGTTGCCACAAAAAGCCAAAAGCCCTATCTCCACCAATCCCCTACACTTTAAAACAGAGGATTTCATCTCTCCAGTTCATTCTGTAGGCCGAGTAACTTCCATTCAAATTCATCCAGTGAAGGCGGAAGCTTGGATCGGGATGAACTCGAATGAGACTGTGATTGTAGACAGCAAACTACAGGTAAAATCGACCTTCAAAACCCCTAGTCCCAACGTAAATACCTACTTCATTCAAGGAAAAAATTACCTGTTAAGCATTGGCAAAATTCTCCCGAATGACGAAAAAATCGGGAATCTATTCGAGGTGAACGCCAAAGGAAAACTAACCAAGCTAGTCGACGGATTAAAACGCCCAGTGGATATGCAGATGGCGGATTTCAATGAAGATGGTACGCTAGATTACCTGATCTGTGAATATGGTTATGAAGCGGGACAGGTCGTTTGGGTAGATGGAAAAACCAAACAACGGCATACACTGAAATCCCAGCCTGGGGCTAGAAATATCGTCATTAAAGATTATTCAAAAGATGGCAAGCCTGATATTTTAGTTTTAATGGCCGAAGCCAAGGAAGGGGTTTCCCTCTTTATTAACAAAGGGCAGGGATTATTTGTGGAGAAACCTTTATTGCAATTTGAGTCGGTTTGGGGAAGCACGCATATGGAAGTGGCGGATCTGAATCAAGATGGATTCGATGATATCATCATTTCAGCAGGAGATAATGCGGACAACTCCAACATAAAGAAAGCCTACCATGGGGTGCATGTCTTCATGAATGATGGCAAAAATAATTTCAAGGAAGGGTATTTTTATCCAGCTTATGGAGCTACGAAAACGCTGGCCCGTGATTTTGATGGGGATGGCGACCTAGATTTAGCGATGATCGCTTTCTTTCCAGAGAATGATAAAGGGGTAAATGAGTCGTTCTTGTATTTCCAAAACCAAGGCAAACTTCGCTTCCAAGTTAGCAACTTCAACCTACCGGATGATGCGCGTTACATGGCGATGGATGCCGGTGATTTCGATAAAGATGGCGATATCGATCTATTGCTGGGTAATTTTCAATTTGGAAAACCAAAGCCAGGCGTTAAACAAACACCTGGCCTTCAGCTTCGACTCTTACGTAATTCAATTCGTTAATTCAATTTAGCTCCCTTCGGAATGAAGGCCTGTGCGCTGGCGCTTTGGCTTAAATAAGAAGAGCCATAGGTCCAATCTATCTTTTGTTTGTGTCCTTTTAAGGTATAGCTAAATGAAACACCCGGCTTTACAGCGGCTTTCACAAAGGTCCTCTGAGGCTTAAATACCTTCATCGGACCTCTGTTCTGCAGTGCCACAAAAGCTAGCTCTGAACCGACCTGAATACCTACTAAGGCCTTCGCGTCAGCCGGCACCATCATTCCTGAATTTTGCGCATAAGTGAAACCTTTGCCAGTACCGAGTAAAACACCGCCATTCGACGCATCATAACGTCCCATAGCGACCTCATT
>JBJOIV010000060.1:0-10917 GCA_046046955.1 Bacteroidota bacterium
ATATTACAATGGATACCAATACGATTACGGTGTAGGTCGTGGTTTCGGTGCCTTGACGAACTCTATCGCAGATGCGAAATTAGGTATTCGCAACACGAAGTCTCATGATATTAACGCAGCGACTTCCATAAATATCCAAATCACGGAAGGCTTGTCATTAGAGAACAAATTAGGTTTACAATACTCTAACTCTTCTTTAGATAACCAAAACAACCCATTCTATGGTCCTAACGCAGGTCAAGGGGGATATATCTACAAGCAAAAGACAGAGACGTTAAACTATAACTTGTTAAACTTATTACGTTACAAGAAGTCGTTTAACTTAAACAACTTTGAAGCATTCGTAGCGCACGAAAGCTATGCGAACGAGATTAAGTACATGTGGGCTTCGATGTACAAGTTAGTTATGCCGGATGGCGTTGAATTTAACAATGCAGTTATCTCAAACCCTCCACAGTCTTACCTAAATAACTACTCATTAGAGTCGTATTTCGGTCAATTAAACTATGACTACGATGGAAAATACTTCTTATCTGCTACGGTAAGACGTGACGGATCGTCTCGTTTCGTGAAAAACAAATGGGGTGACTTCGGTTCAGTAGGTGCTGCTTGGTTAGTATCTAAGGAAGCTTTCATGGACAACGTTCCATTGATCAAAGATTTGAAATTAAAGGCTTCTTACGGTTTAATCGGAGAGCAAGGTGGTATCGGTCTTTATCCTGGATATGACTTATTCCAAGTTCAAAACTTGAACTCTAACATCTCTTTATCATTCGTTTCAAAGGGTAACCCAGATTTAACTTGGGAGATTTCGAAGCAAATGCAGGTAGGTGCTGAATTCAAATTAGGCAAATTCGCTGATGTGGCGATTGATTACTACACAAAGACAACAGATAACTTGATCTTTGATCGCCGTGTAGGACCTTCAGTAGGTTATGCATCTCTTCGTGTAAACGATGGTGCATTACGTAATACAGGTATTGAATTTGACATCACAGCGCACTTATTACAAACGAAGAAGAACTATTTAGACTTCACTATCAATGGTGAGATGATCGAAAACAGAATGCTTCGTTTACCAATCGACCCAGCAACGGGTAAAGAGAAAATCATCGACATCGATGGTCTTTATGGTAGAGCGGTAGGTCACTCGATCTTCGATTTCTACACACGTGAATTCGCAGGTGTTAACCCAGAGACGGGTGTTTCTGAGTGGAATGTATACTGGGTAGATTCAAACGGCGATAACATTCGTCAAGCGGCTGAAAACATCAAGTCAATGGCTGATTTTGAAGCAACTGCAACGGCAGAAACATTGAAAACGGTGAAAGTATCTCGTACAGCTACGTATGCAGATGGTACGACTAAGTTTATCAACAAATCCCCATTCCCTAAAGTAAGAGGTGCATTTACGTTAAATGGTGGTTTGGGTAACTTTGACATCAGCGCGCAATTCCTATATAGCTTAGGTGGATACGCTTATGATGGTGCTTATGCTGGTTTAATGAACTCTGGTGGTGCTGCAGGTGGTAACAACTACCACACAGACATCTTAGCTAGATGGCAAAAAGCGGGTCAAGCAACTGAAGTTCCTCGTTTATCAGCAGGTCAAGATGCGAACGTAAGCTCAGGATCTACTCGTTTCATCACGAAATCTGATTTCTTAACGTTAAACAACGTTCAAATTGGATACAAGGTTCCTAGCAAATTCTTCACGAACAGTCCTATCACAGGTGTGTACATCTGGGTTTCTGGTGATAACTTATTCTTAGCTTCAGCAAGAGATGGTTTCAACCCAAGTTCGGCTGAAACAGGAGGTTCTGATACCTATCGTTACTCGCCATTGTCTACCTTGACTGCTGGCTTACGCGTTAAGTTTTAATTTTTTAACTGAAATAGAAAGATGAAAACATTACATAAAATTTTATTTGCGACTGTTCTTCTAGGAACGGTTAGTTGTAAAGAAGAATTTTTGCAGACAGAACCGACCGAATTGATTTCAGCAAATCAAATCGCGGAGGCTTCTGCATTAAATCCGGGTTTACAATCTGCGAACGTAGCAGGTATTTATGCAACAATGTATGGCGCGGGAACGGGCGGTACGTCTGGACACGATGACTTTGGCCACAAAGCCTACGATGTATACGGTGACTTACTTTCTGGAGATATGGCCTTGACTTCGGTTATTTACGGCTGGTTCAGAACGATCACAGAATTCCAAACAACGGTAGATTATACACAACAAGATAACTACCAAGTATGGCGTTTCTACTACCGCCTTATCTTTGCTGCTAACACCGTTATCGATGGTTTAGGTGGTAGCGATGCTATCCCAGCAACAGCGGCAGGTCGCTGGTACATGGGACAAGCAAAAGCGATGCGTGCCTTCTCTTATTTCTACTTAGCTCAGTATTTCCAAAACGAATACAACCCTTCGGAGAAAATTTTACCATTGTACAAAAACACAGTAGATCCAAACTTGCCTAAGAGCTCAGCTGCGGATGTATATGCGTTAATGGTAAAAGACTTAACAGATGCGCAGACTTTATTAGCTGACTTTAACCGTGCTAATAAGTCTGAAGTGAACGCTGCTGTAGCAAAAGGAATGTTAGCCTATGTTCATGGTGCAATGGGTAACAACGCAGCGATGAAAACCGTTACGGCTGATGTCATCTCTACAGGAGGTTTCAAAATCATGACAGCTGCTGAAGTAACAGGTGGTTTTAACAACCTAGGTACTAGCCAGTGGATGTGGGGTGTAGATATCACTGTTGACTCTAAACTTAACTTGATCTCTTGGTGGGGACAAATGGACCTTTACACGTACTCATACGCTTGGGCAGGTGATATCAAAGGTATGGACAAAACGTTGTATGACGCAATTCCTGCTGATGACATCAGAAAGACGCAATTCTCGGCTGCTAATAAGTTAGCTCCTATCGGTAAGTTCTACCACCCGAACAAAGTAATCGGTGGTCAAAGAACAATCGACGCGGATTATATCTACATGCGTGTGGAAGAGATGTACTTGTTAAATGCAGAAGCTTGTGCTAAAACAGGTGATGAAGCAGGTGCAAGAAAGTCGTTAAAAGCGATCGTGTCGCTACGTGTTCCTGATGCATCTTACATCGATGCGTTAACAGGTAAAGCGTTACTAGACGAGATTTACTTCCAAACTCGTGTTGAGCTTTGGGGTGAAGGAAAATCGTACTTATCTATGAAGAGAAATAAGGGAATCGTGAACCGTGGTACTAACCACTTGAAGTTCGTCGCGACTCCAATTCCTTCGAATGATACACGTTTAACTTTCAAGATTCCGATCGAAGAAGTTCAAAACAACCCGAACTTGAATAAGTAATACAGTTCGAATAGTAAAAAGCCGCTCCTTCTTTCGAGGGAGCGGCTTTTTTTATTACTTCAGTTTAGTCGTGTCGACTCGGCTAGGGGTATCCTTGCCCGAGATGATAGTCGTGGCGCTCTTCGCGATGGCCTTGATGATTTCGGTCATATTATCAAGGTCCAAAGTCTGTACCTCATCACTCGCCTTGTGGTAATTAGGTTCGCTGTCCATCTTAGACGTGGAAATCGTATGGGCTGGAACGCCTAGTTCTGCTAGCGTGGCATTGTCCGAGCGGTAGAACAAGTTTTGGTCGGTGTAAGGATCTGGGTAAAAAGTAAACGGAGATCCGACTAAATTTTGCTTCAGTATTTCCCCCATCGAGGACTTCTCATAACCCGTAATGTAGGCGCTATTTTTCCCCCACTTACTTTCTGTACCGATCATCTCCAGATTGAACATCGCCATCACCTGATCCGGGTTAAATTGCTTTGAGAAATACTGGCTTCCATGTCCGCCGCTTTCCTCCGCAGTGAAGGCTGCAAAGATTAAGGTACGTTCGTTATCGCGCTTCTTCGCATAGTATTTTGCGAGCATCATCACGGCGGTTGTTCCAGCGGCATCGTCGTTTGCTCCATTGTAGATGGAATCCCCTTCTACTGGTTTGCCTATTCCTAGGTGGTCGTAATGGCCAGAGAAGATGACGTATTCATTCGAGCGGGATTTGCCGGGTAGGATGCCTACGACGTTTGATAATTGCAACTTCTCTACTTGTTGGGTCGCCGTGACTTTGAATGTCGATGGAATAGCATTCGCCACCACGAAAATAACCGTGGGCTGGCTTTCTTTTAAGGGACCTCTGTTAGATAAACGCGGGATGTATTTTGCAAAGCTTTCGTGAAGAAAGACGATGGTTGCTTTCTTGGCATTGAGGAGGCGGTAGGCGTTTTGGCCAAAATTCTCTCCTTCCTTGATGCTCGCCACTTCGAAACCCGATTTTTCATCGATCTGAATGGAAACTTCTTTCGAAACGATAGCCACTTGCTTGTCTGCTAGAGCCTTCTCCTCTAGGGTACAAGATGCACTCAAGAGTTTAGATTGATACATCGCAAAGCTCTGCAAATACGAGCCATTCGTCTTTTGTAAACCTGCTTTATCGAATTCCTCCGCGATAAATTTCGCGGCTTTTTCGATGCCCGGCGTGAAGGGTTTTCTGCCCGCCAGTTCGTTAGAGGCTAAATAGGTTTCGATGCGCTCGGTTTCTGCGCGCGTAATGATTTTGTCAATTTTCTGCGCTTGAGCTAGCAAGGGTAGCGCTAAGAGTAGTAAGATTTTTTTCATCGGAAGAATTTAATTCCGACAATATTACACAATTATCTACAGAAAGGGATTCCCCCATTTCTTATTCGTGTACACATCCTTTCCCGTTAGGGTCCGTAAAAAAGCGACCATGGCGTTGATTTCGTCAGGGGTCATTTGGAGGTTTTGGCCTATATTATTCGGTCTCAAACGCAGATCCAAATTCGTATTCCTCGGTCCTGCCGCAATCGTATTATAATGATTTAATACCTGGCGAATGGTCTGCGAGGCCGCGGTGTGCATAAACGGAGTATTCGCTACGCCCGATGCATTCAAAATGTCGCGTAAAGAAGGGGAACGCGTATTATCCAGGTCGATCTGCGTGCTTCCAATCACACCGGTGAAGCCGTTGTTACGCGAGTTCGGATCAATGTCAAACTCCGGCGCTTGGTGGCACCCTTGACAGCCAAAACCTCCGCCGATTCGCTCACTATTCCCGTTGAAAATAGGCGGCGCTAAGAACAGGTTTTTACCCGCATTTTCTTGTGCTGTAAAGTTAGGGAAAGGGGCTCCGTCATTAGGCACTTGTGCGCGGCCTACATCGTATTTCGAATCAAAGGATTGAATGCTGCGAATGAATTGGGCTAATGCCGTCTGCATCCGCGCTTCTGTAATCGCCGCATCGCCATAAGCGAGTTTAAATAATTCCTTGTAATAACCTATTCCCCCTAGTTTTGTGATGAGGGAGGTCATATTGCCGCGGCCGGTTTGGCCACTAAAACCTAATTCCAAATGATCCTGAATAGGCATCGTCGTCTGAGCCTCTAAACTAGCCGCCCGTTCATTCCAAAAAAACTTCGCCTCATTCGCAAAACGCGAATTAATCAAGCGCATCGAGTGACGAATCGTGCGCCCATTATCCACCCCTAAACTAGTCACCGCCGTATCCCCAAAAGCAAACTCCTGCTTGTGACAACTCGCGCACGAAAACCCGTTATTAACACTCAGATTCTTATCATAAAACAAGACCCGACCCAAGGTGGCGACTTTATCTGTAATCGGATTCGCCGCGGTATTATCCTTGTTCACATAAGCCGGCTTGCCCTGTGCCGCGTAATTTTCTAAGGCCGCGGGATCAATCGATAAAGCTTTTTTAATCTCGGTATAGGGATCCGCCGTTACGGCCGTGTCGAGCGCGTCTTTACAGCTGAAAAGAAGAAGAGATAGAAGCAGGGAATAATAGCGCATAGGATTGATTTTTTTTACCTAAACGTAAAGGTAAGAGAATAGTATGCTTGTAGGCGGTCTAGTAGACGTTTCGTAAGATCCTGGCGATGAGTAGACTAAGGTTGACTAATGTCAAAGTCCAAAGGTAACAGATCCGCCATCCCAATTTTTCCCATTTCGCCTCGCATTTCGATCGAATAGGGATTCATTAAATCCCCAGCGCTCGTTACTTGAATAGGGCCTTTCGGGATCAAAATCGTGTAGGGATAGGGGGCATCCATAAAGATGGGGCGCATAGTTCGCTTTCGATTGTAAACGATTTCCATGGGGATTTTCCAGTTAAGCATCGTTAAACCAACCGGCGTGGTTATCCCGATTAAGTCTGTGGTTTTAAAGGCCACATGTCGTTCATTATTTCGGTCAAAAAACAGGCCCCTCCGCAGATTATTCAAGTATTCCGGCTTCAATAAAAAGGCATTAAAGCCCTCCTCCTCGATTCGATTATCTCCTAAAGCTTTCAGAAAATGCTTTAAAGAACCCTCATAGGCCTCCTCTCGATTTCGCTTCCAACGCCGTTCTTGCTTCGCATCTTCTGGCACTAATTTCTCAAAACTCGCGAGGCCTTTGAACGAAGTCAAGCTATTCGTTTTTTCAAAATTGTCCATAAAATACGTCACCTTGTATCCTAATGACTTGTTGATGATCTGCAAAGGTTGCGAGGCTTTCGCACTGAAAGCCTGAGATGACTCGGTAAAATCCACTACTTCCTTGTTCGTAATGTAGACCTCTCTGTGGTTATAACTTTCCCCTAGAAATCCTTTCTCAAATTCCCGAAATTGCTTCTCCCATAGCTTGTCTTGGGAACCCACCACGCGGACTTCGTCCAGTGTTTTGTTGTCCTCTTCTAAATTGAAGTTCAGCTCCGTGATTTTTCCGGGAAAATCAATGAGCACTAATTTAGGTACATAACCCACCATCGAAGCGACCAAACGGTGACGGCCCGGAGGAATATTTTTAAGCACATAGTGGCCCGTTGCATCCGACTGCGTGCCCATTGTGGTGCCTTCAATGAAAACACTAGCGCCTGGGATTATGGTCGTTCCTTTTTCGGTCACGGTCCCCGTTAGTTGAAATTTCTGCTGAGCAAAAATGAAAAAGGGGGCAAGAAAAAGTAAGGTTAGCAGGCGCATTATTTATCTTTGATTAAATTTAAGCAAATAAATTTAAGAATGATTCATCGCCTGTTTTCAGCGCCCCTTACGTCGTCAAATAGCCTTGCGCTAGATCTCAGTGCTTCAAATCAGGAGTTGAATCCAGCTATCTTCGGGGACATCACATCTTTTTGCGCGTATATTGACCATAAATTAGGGGCCAAAATCGGTGTAGGCGGCTACCTCGAACACCGCATCATCTACGAGGCACACGAAAACTTCGCTACTTCAGCTGCGGATTTTAGGAACATCCATTTAGGCATTGATTTTTGGACGGCTGCCGGAACACCCGTTTTTGCCGTAGCGGATGGCGTGGTGCACAGTTTTCAAGTCAACCCAGGTTCTGGGAATTATGGCCCTACGATTATTTTACACCATCCAACTCTAGGAATTTATAGTTTATACGGACACTTGGCTTTTACAGATCTAGCAGGTCTGTACGAGGGAATGCCTATTTCTCAAGGACAGGTTATTTGCCACTTGGGAGAGCCCCACGAAAATGGTGGCTGGCCTCCGCATTTACATTTTCAATTGATCCGTGATATGCAAGGATTTCACGGCGATTATCCAGGCGTTTGTTCTCAGCAGGATCTTGCCTATTATTCAGAAAATTGTCCAGATCCGGCTACCTTTTAATGCCCCACTTTATCGCTTCTTCGATTAAACTAGCAAAATCCGGATTCGCCCAAACCTCCTTCGAGTGTCCCATCGACGTATAAAAGGTCTTCCCTTTTCCGACCGTTTTATACCAAGCCACCGGATGATTTTTACCCATCCCAAAATTCTTATCCGTCATCCACAGCATGTTTCCACTCGGCAAAATCTTCTCTCCATCAATCGAATAAACGATGGTCGCATCCGTTGGTTGCTTAAAAAAAACATACCATTCATCATTGCCCTCAAATGACTTTGATAAGCCGCGTGAAAAAGTGGTGTCTTGTAAAGTGACCTGCGCCTTCTGGAATTGCGGGTTCAACGGGTGGTGTGAAAACTTAGCCCCCAAAAGATTCTTTTCATACCAACCCCAGTGATGCGAATCATCTCCTGCCCCGTGAATTCCCATCAATGTGCCGCCATTTTCTACGTATTTTTCCAGGGCCACTTGCTGTTCATCATCTAACACACGTCCCGTGGAATTATCGAAAATCACCACCTCAAATTGCGCTAATTGCTCCGGATTAAATATGCCTCCCGCTTCGGTTTCATATAAATACCAGCCCGGATTTTTATGGCATAATTCCCTTAATGAAAGCTTTGAAGCATCGATCGATTCTTCATGTCTAAATCCTGTCGTTTTAGAGAATAAAAGGATCGCTGGTTTATAAGCTGGAATTGAAATTTCAGGCTTTTCTGTTTCATAAGAAACAGGAAATCCGTTCTTCACTTTGTAGATAAAAACGGAGCCAGCGGCAATAAGTAGAACGACAAAAGTAAGCAGAGTCCAACCTAGGATTTTGAAGAATTTTTTCACGGATAATGGGTTTAGATGTCACAAGGTAAGGTTTACTTTGAAAAATCCCAAATAGGTCTAAACGGTAATAGGCTGGTGAAAATCACCGCCTATTACATATTATTATATCATTTTTTAAACTCGTTTACGCTAGGGTTTCTTCGTTGTGATTTCGATCACACCATTCGCTCCTTTTTCTGCGTATTTTGCTGTAGCTTTTTCGCCTTTCAAGACATTCATCGACTGAATGTTATCAGGACTGATTTTATGCATGTCTAAATCGGTGGTGATGACGCCATCGATAACGATGAGGGGTTTTTCTTTAGGGGAAGATGCCGGCTTCAATACTACACCTGATTTTTCACTATGCGAAGTGGCGGTATTACCCACTTTCTCTGCTCGAAATACGAAACCCTTGGGTCCTTTGAATTCTACCGTGTTAGAATCGAGAGTGATCAATTTGACTTCAGAACCAGAACCGAGTAAAGAGAGAACTGGCGGAGTAGGCGGCGCTGGCGCACCTGCTGGCGGCGGCGGAGGTGGCATATCACGCGTGGCCACGGAGAACACTTTTTTCCCTGTTTTAGGATCAGAAAAAGTAGTGGAATCGGGACGCATGGTAACTGTGAATTGAGTAGCTTCTTCTTTCTTACTCTTAGGTGTTTGGGCGCTTAATTGAAACGAGATTAAGATTAAAGAAATGGCAAACAGAGGCAATACGGCTACCTTTCTTAAGTAGGCGTATTTAGGGGTTTTTGAGGTTGTTAACATACTAATTCTTCGTTTAATGGATGAATAATAAAAGGAATGACTCGGGTTTAAAAAATGATTACCGTAATAAGTTTGTAAAAGCATTTTGGCAAAAGCATCCACTTCACCCGTGCCCACCGCATCCCGGTCCGCAATGAATTCATGAATATTTTGCAGTTCTTTCTGCATGATCCAGTTGAAAGGATTCATCCAGAAAATCGCACAAATCAATTGAGAAAACAAGCGATCCCAGGTGTGTTTTTGGCGAATGTGGACGAGCTCATGTTGCAACATTTTTTGACCGCTCTCCTCTTCTATGGAGATGGATTTTTTCCAAAAAAGATTCGAGAAAAACGAGAATGGAGCTTCTTCTAATTCCGTTTCAATGAAAGTGAATTCGCCCATCTGGGTTTTACTATGCATCGCTTTCAATCGGAAAATTCGTAAGACGGAATAGGCTAAATAAGAGAGTAATAAAACACTGATTATGCCCATAGCTATTATATCCCAAGGAAGGTGTGTTTCTTGAACTGGCGCGGGGGAACCATACATGAGGTATTTTAATGCCGGAGTGGCAGCTACATCTTCTTCATAAACACCTAATGTTAGGTGCACCATTGGAAAAACTACACTCAAGGCCATCGATGCTAACAGATAGTAGCGATTATAGGAATGGTAAATGGTGTTCTTCAAAAATAACGAATAGTACCCAAAGAAAATTCCTGAATAAATCATCGATTTCAACAGGTAAATTAATGTATCATTCATCGCCTTTCGATTTAAGGTTTTGCAATAACAATTCTAGATCTTCGATGGACATCTGCTTTTTGTCGACTAAATAAGAAACGACATTCGCGTAAGATCCATCGAAAAAAGATTCCGTTAGACCGGCCATTCTTTGGCCTGAATAATCCCGCTTTGATACCTTCGCAGAATACAAGTTATTGCGATTCGGATTCGTGATTTGCACAAAGTCTTTTTCCACTAAAATCTTCAACAAGGTAGCGACCGTATTCGAATGCGGTTTAGGTTCTGGCAAGAGTTCGATGATGTCCTTTAAGAATCCGCCGTCTGACAAATTCCAAATGACCTGCATCACCTGCTCCTCAGCTTGTGTTAATTTCTTCATTTTTCCTTTTTTCGTTGAGGCAAATGTATAACTAAATTTTTAGTTACAAAATATTTCTAACTATTTTTTTAGTTATTTTTATTTTATCAATAAGCTGTTCAGATGGCAGGAATATTATGTGGAGATTTGGAAATACAAAATTTAAACGTAACTTTAAAGTTACAATTTCAAATGGACACCATCCGTCAGATAATTGCCTATAAAAACCATTTTGAAGATTTTCTTTTGGCATTAGATATTCGAACCCAGAATAAAATCCATAAAATTATCAGCCTCCTCGAGACGATGGATAGAGTTCCATCGAATTATATAAAACTTATCTCAGGAACGAAAGGCTTGTATGAAGCGAGGGTTCAATTAGGGAATAATATCTGGCGCATATTTTGTTTTTTTGATGAGGGGAACCTTGTCATATTATTAAATGGATTCACGAAAAAAACGCACAGAACTCCTAAATCAGAAATTGACAAAGCAAGAGTTTTAATGCGGACTTACTACTTAGAAAAAAATGGAA